>JAHFOH010000133.1 GCA_023266955.1 Nitrososphaerota archaeon | reverse complement strand
TCAGCAGTCACGAAGTTTATCCCAGAATTTCTTGTCAGAGGGGAATTAGGCAAAGCGAAAGGAAGCTTCAGAAAATCACTGGTCGTCGTCCTAGCGGTTACAACAGCGATCGCAGCCTCTTTGGCTCTCGGCAGCCAAGGAGTCGCTCTGGCCCTCTTCAAAGGTCAGGCGGCCCCCATTTGGATCATTCTAGCGGCGGCGGACGTTTGGTTTTATTCACTTACGCAATTCTTCTTGTCAACGATGATAGGTCTAAACCAGATACCTAGGGCCAGTTTCTTCCAGACGCTTGGCTTTACAGTTAGGTATGCTACAGGCGGTTCATTTGTAATTCTCGGGCAGGGAATATCTGGAGTTTTAGCCGGATTTGTAATTGGTGACGCCCTAATGCTCCTTCTCGCGGCGTCAACCTCTGTCAGATCACTCAGGGGAGACACCGATAATGTCTCTCTTCCCTTGCTGCTTGGTTATTCCGCACCTCTACTAGTCTCCGTCCTGATAAGCTTCGGGATCTCACAAATCGACAAAGTCTTCACATGGCTCACCCGGGCGGCTATCTCTGAGCTCGGCATTTACAACATTGCAGTAGGAGCCTCAACAATTGCAGCGGCTGCTCCCATTGCTGTCACCACCGCCTTGGTCCCGACCCTTTCATCCTTGGATGCGAAGGAGGATAGCTCAACTTTTGTAAGTCTCTCTAAAGTCTACACTAGGTATGTTGCCCTCATTGCGATCCCCGTCGCTTTCATGATAGCATCACTATCAACCTCACTAATCCAAATCTTCGGAAGAGCCTACTATGTAGGAGCATTCCCCCTTTCCATAATGGCAATTTCAGTTGGAATAACCTCGATAACAGCGGTCTATAGCGGGGGACTAATGGCGACCAAGAGAACGAAGGCCATCATGGTGGCCAACCTAATCGGACTAGCATCTTTCACCGGTTTCCTTGCTGTTCTTGTACCTGGCCAAGGCTTTGTAGGCGCTGCGTGGAGCAGGGCGGCGATGAATATCGTCGTCGCCGTAATTCTCATCTACTCTGTTAAAAGGAGTGGCCTGATCGTCATAGATAAGAGGGCATTTGTCGGTTCGACGGTTTCCTCAATTGTCATGGCGACCATCTTGTATTTCTCGACAAACGCCATAGGTGGCTACCTCAAGGCAATCGCAGCCTTACCAATCCTGATTCTTGGTGGAATCGTCATCTACCTCCTCATGCTCAGAATACTGAGGGTGTTTAATCGGGACGATGTGGAATTTCTAAAGAAACTGCTCCCACGAAGATTAGAGCGACTCGCAGTCATTGCAGCGAAGCTGGCAGGGGTGTCCTGACGGTATTACCTATTCGACTGAGATCTTGATAGGGCGACCATCAAGCTCGGAATCCTGCCACTTCACCCCTCGTGCACGTTCCTTCATCAGGCTCACTCGCTTAACTCTGACCAGAAACGCTAGCTCATTCTCCCTTTTGCTTAGCATGCTGATTAGGACGTCATCCAACTCCGCAGCGTAGGCAGCCTCCAAGATTTGGGTAGGAGAATAGCCTCTCTGTTTTCTCAGAGCCTGCATCCTTCTAGCTAAGTCCCTTACTGTCCCCTCAGCAATCAGCTCCTCGTCCCGCTCCAGATATAACGAGACGACTCGCCCTTCTCCCTCAACAACTGAGTGTTTTGCATCGGAGCCAAATCTGACTAACAAGTCATCCTTTCCGAGCTTAACCCTTTTACCACCTAATGAAACGGTCACGTTGCGCCCTGCCCGTAGTGTCCTCAAGATTTTGATCGCGTTCATTTGCCTTAACTTCGCCTCTAGCTCAGATATCCCTCCCCTCAGCTTGGGGCCGAGAGTTTCGACTCTAGGGTGAACCGAGACAGTCATAGGAAGCTCAGCTGGGTCGGAAGAAAGCAGAACCTTCTTGACATTCAACTGTTCCAGAAGAAGCTTCAAATGTTTACGAACCGATTGAGCTTCTATGGCGCTGAGCAGGTAAAACACCTGTCTCAGAGGCCATCTCCTCTTCAGCTTGGCGTTCATCCTAGCGGCGTTAGCCAGTGAAACCAATCGTCCAACTAACTCGATCTCCGCTTCGAGTTTTGTTCTCCGAAGACGTCCCCTAACTCTTGGCCAATCCTCCAGAAGAATCGTCCCACGACTCCTAGCTTTCTTTGCAAACACATGCTGGTACAGCAATTCAGTGATATGCGGGCTAACAGGGTGCAGTAGGATATCGACTGTCTTCAGTGTATAATGTAAGGTCGCGTAGATAGCGTGCCTTCTATTTAGGGTCCTGGCACTGTCGTCCCAGAGTTCGCTTCGAGTCATCGGTACATATGTCTGGCTAAGGCTTTCGATGAGAAAACTCTCGATCGCCTTCAAACCTTCATGGAAACGAGATGTCTCGTAGGCCTCTGTGACGGTTTGCACCAAGCCATGAAGCTTCGAAAGGAGCCATGACTCAGCGCTTGTCATGAGTCGTGTCCCCAGTGCCCAGTTAAGATCACGTCGCGCATCGTCAAATTTGTCCAAACTGCTATTCTGTTGGAGATAGACATGAAGGTGGTAGAGCGTGCTTAGCACCTGATAGGGCCTAGCGTTGACCTCGGTGAGACTAAGGTTCATGTTATCTACAGGCGCCCTTTTCCAGGCAAAATAGAATCGAACAACATCCGCCGAGTTCTCACGTAAAGTCGGTAGACCGTTAACGACATTTCCCAAGCTTTTGGACATACTCCTCCCACTTTCATCAAGCACATGTCCTTGGAAGAGGAACCGTTTGTAAGGAGCTGTCGCCTTTTCCATAAGAATGACATTCAAAATAAGGAGTGAGTACGCCCAACCCCGTGTCTGATCTATCCCCTCAGTCAGAAATTCAACAGGCACGATTTTCTTGAATTCTGTATCAGTGAAGGAAGCGTAGGGGCAGGCTCCACTGTTATGCCAAGTGTCAAGCACAAATTGCTCCCTTTCTGCTCGACCCCCGCACTTGAGGCACTTCAAGATGACGCGATCGATCCACGGCCGATGGAGCTCAAAGTTCGGGCCGTCAGGGAGTTCAAGAGCATTTTCAACTATCTCCGCGCGACTGAAAACCCCGATTCTTTCAGAACAGTTTGTACAAACCCATATCGGAAGAGGCGCGCCCCAAACCCTTTCCCTTGAGATGCACCAAGGCACCTTTTCTTTGATGATGTCCAGAAACCTCTCTCCTGCCACATCGTAGAAGTACTCTACCTTCTTCGCACCTTTGACGGCAAGGTCTCCGAGTTTATTCACCCAGTAAAAGTACTCTCTTCTTGCAAGCCAGACCAGTTTGTGGTGAGATCGCCAGCACGTAGGATACTCGTGCTTGATTGTATCAAGCTTTAGCAGCGCGTCCTTCTGCTTAAGGAGCTCAGCTACCTTTTGATCCGCATCCCTGACGAAGAGGCCTTGAAAGACGCCGGCTTCCTTAGTGAATCTGGCCTGATCGTCTATTGGAGTAAATATCGGAAGTTTCCTTCGGGTGGCTACGTCAAAGTCCTCTTCTCCGTTTCCTGGAGACATATGGACAAGGCCTGAGCCAGTCGTCACATCGACAAAGTCTTCCGCGACCAACGAGTGGACCTTTTCTGACTTCTCTAATTCTACTTGACCAGGAATGAACTCAATGAGCGGATGCTGATACTTCTTTCCCTCGAGCTCAGTTCCCTTGACAACCTTCTCCACTTTATAGTGAGAGATGCCCAATTCGGACATGATCGCATCCGTCCTTTGCCTAGCCACAATCCACGTCTCTTTTCCTGTTGAAACATACGCGTATTCAGCATCTGGCTTTACACCCACCAATTCGTCAGTCACTACGGTAAACGGCATAGTGGTCCAGAGAATCAAGTAAGCATTTTCGTCCTTCAACTTCATTTTGAAGAAGAGTGAAGGATCCTCCAGAAGCTCATAGCCTAGACCAACCTCTCCATGGCTAAGTGAAGTCTGGCAACTGGGACAATAAGGAACGACTCTATAGCCCTCGCCTAGCAGCCCCTTCCTCCACGCTTGCCGAAGATACCTCCACTCCCTTTCAATATACTCATCTCTGAAAGTCCAATAGGCCGCTTCATAGTCTAATGACATGCCAAGTAGAGTGTCACATTCCCTCCAAATTCGATAGTACTTTTCAACTACATTCTTGCAAGCAGCTACGAGAGCCTCTACCCCTATCTGCTTCAGATTTTCGGATTTACTCCCGGTTAGACCTAGCTCTCTCTCAGCCTGCAACTCTACCGGCAGACCCTGAGTGTCCCATCCTGCACGAAAGACCACATTCAGCTTTCTCAGCGTGGAGAAACGGTACCAAAGATCCTTGTACACACGGCCC
>JAHFOH010000026.1:2691-13069 GCA_023266955.1 Nitrososphaerota archaeon | reverse complement strand
CCGGCTGTGTGATGATATCCCCTGCGGCGTAGATCCTTGGTAGATTCGTTTCCATCCGACCGTTCACCACGATAGATCTGCCTTCAAGTTCCAAGCCCCAATCCTTTATTGGACCTAGTTCGGCTCGGTAACCTAGGAAGAGAAGCACTGCATCAACAGGAATCTCAATCTGCTCCTTAGTCTGATTATTCATTATCGTTGCAGCTTCGACACTTCCGTCCCCGTGTACCTCCTTCAATTCATAAAACAGTTTAACCGATACGTTAGACGAGAGTAAGTCCTTCACGTTTCTTTCAAGAGCTCGGAAGACGTCGCGGCGGTGAACAAGGGTGACGTCAGCGATATCCTTCAAATTTAGCGCCCAGTCTACCGCGGAATCTCCTCCGCCTACTATCAGGACACGCTTACCACGCAGGTCCTCCTTATTCCTTACAAAGTAGAATACTCCGCGTCCATCAAGCTCCTTCTCACCTGGCACACCGAGTCTGTTCGGACTAAAGGCGCCGAAGCCAGCGCTAATGACAACGGTCCGTGAATGATGCAGCCCTTTGTCCGTCCCAAGTTCGATTGTTCCCCCGTCTATATATCGTAAGGATTTCACTCTCTCCCCGAGGAACATCGCGGGCTCGTATTCGTACGCCTGCTCTACAAGAAGCTTAACCAGATCCTTTGAAAGAATCTTCGGATACCCAGGAGAATCATAGATATACTTCTCTGGGTAAAGCGTCGTCAATTGTCCACCGGGCTCTGGAAGAGCTTCAATGATCTTCGCCTTCATCTCCCTTAAACCCGCATAGAAAGCTCCGAATAGGCCAGTCGGTCCCGCCCCAATTATGGTGATGTCAAAGACGTCCAAGGGCGACGAAGGCTCGTCGGAGACATCGTAAAAAACGTTTGTCGAGATTTATGCAAAAAAATTGTTTACGCCGGGCTCAGAACTGCGTAATCCAATTATCATTAAATCGAGCTCTGATAATACGTCTAAGCCTGAGTTAGATTGTCCAGAACTTTGATCAGAGACGCTTACATCCTGACACTCAACGCACGAAACGACATCTTCGAAAAGGGTTCAGTCATAGTTGAAGATGACAAGATAAATTTTGTAGGTAAAGCAGAGAGAATCAAAGAGAAGGATGGAGCTTTTGAAAAAGTGATTGACGCCGGCTCCAACATTATCATGCCCGGTCTGATCGACACACACGTACATCTCGCGCAAGCGCTCCTGAGGAGTATAGTTCCGGACGACGTCAGATTAATTGAGTGGTTAAAAAACTGGGTCTGGCCGCTTCAAGGATCCTTTGACAAGGAAGATGGTCAAGTCAGCGCTCAACTATGCATGCTGGAGATGCTGCGTAGCGGAACAACAGCTTTCGTCGAATCATTGCTCCATACACGCTACGGCTTCGACGGCATAGCGGGGGTTGCTCTCAAATCAGGAATGCGTGCGGTTCTGTCCAAGGCTGTGATGGATATCCCTGGCTACGCAGGACAGAAGGATGTAATACATCCAGGGATGGTGGAGGATCGTGATGAGTCTCTCAATGAGTTTAAGCGCATGCATGCTAAGTGGAACGGTGCTGGAGCCGGGAGGATTCAGGTATGGCTGGGTCCTAGAACACCGGGTGCGTGCTCCGAGTCCCTCTACAGAACTGTCGCCCAGATTGCTCGCGAATACACCGCAGGAGTGACAATGCATCTAGCTGAGGTAAAAGAAGACTTAGAGTACTTCTCCTCGTTAAAGACCTCTCCGGGAGAATTCGTGAACCGACTTGGATTGACCGGTTCTCGAAGGATCTTTGCTCACTGCGTATGGCTCTCCGAGGACGATATGCGGGTTTTCGCCAAAACCGGAACATCGGTAGCTCACTGCCCCTCCTCAAATATGAAGTTAGGATCAGGGATTGCCCCTGTTAGTGAAATGCTTAGACTAGGAGTGAACGTCTGCTTGGGTTGTGACGGAGGTCCAAGCAACGACGACTACGACATGATTAGAGAAGTCAAACTTGCCGTACTGCTGCAAAAGGGAATTAATCTTAATCCGAACGCTTTGACTGCCGTTGAAGCATTGAGAATGGCAACAGTCAATGGCGCCAAAGCCTTGGGACTAGAAAATCAGATCGGAAGTATCGAGGTCGGCAAGAAGGCGGATCTGATAATTGTCGACCCTCGAAGACCCCATTTGTTCCCAAACATCAATCCGATTTCAAACATAGTCTACTCTGCTACTGGCGCTGATGTCAGGAGCGTCATGATTGATGGCAAACTCGTTATGGAGGATAATCAGGTTCTGACTCTGGACGAAGATAGCATACTCAAGGCAGCTTCGGATAAAGCCGAAAAATTGCTTCACAAGAGCGGGAAGAGGTAGATATCAATCCGCTCCCCAGATTAACTGCAAGAAGAGAGTTCCAACTTCCTACTATAGGAGTTTCAGCCCACCTGTAACAGTGTCAATCTTTGAGGATGGGGCAGGACCTATTCCCATGCACGTTACTGTGCCACTTGGGACCTGCGTCAGGCCTCTATCTTCCACAACCGCAACGGGCAAGGGTGCCTGAAGTGCACGAGCCTTAACCTGAAGCAGCTCCTGAAGGCTTGCGACCTTAACTACGACCTTAGCCTGACCGCTAATCATCCAGGCGTTGTACCATTCGCGGAAATTCTGTTTCGTTTGCTCCGCAGCACTCAAGGATGCATGAGCCACCTGCGCTGCAATCTTACCCCTTCCCATTTTCAAATCAATCCTCACGACGATAACCTGCTTGAATTCGCTGAGTACCATCCCGGAAGATATCACGTGAGTCTAGATTAAGGATTCTTCAGCATCTAGAATTCAGTTTTCTCAAGATGAGCAAAGTATATTATGAAATGTGTTAGCCGGCGGGTCAATCAGATGTCCGAAAGAGCGATACAACTCCCAATCTGCACTTCTTGTAACAGGCCCGTCATGCCCGGAGAGCGGGCTGTCAAGTTTTACTGTCCGAACTGCGGCGAGGTCCTCATCTGGAGAAACGAGAAGTGCAGAACATTTTCTAGGGAATACAAATGTGTGAACTGCGGTTTTTCTGGACCTTAATATTCTAAGGTGAAGAGTTGAGTTCTCTACTTGTGAGGGTGAGAATCCTCCCCAGGGACTCAGATACGAAACTAAAGGACCTTCTGGAATCGGTAAAATCGCGATTGCCTAACCAAATGGAGATCGTGAATACCAATGAGGAGCCAATTGCCTTCGGCATCGTTGCGGCTCTCATTGATGTAAGGATGGAGGATAAAGAAGGAGTGCTTGAGACCTTCGAATCCGCAGTTCAATCAGCTGATGCCGTAAGCCATCTAGAGATAGTCGCAATGAGCCGGTCCACTACAAAGCTACATTGAGAAATTCAACTAGGCAACTAATTTATACTGAATTTCGTTGTGCTTGAAAAAGATTCGAGGAGACCCCGGTGTCCAAGGAAAGAAAAGTAATGGCTGTTCAGCTGAAGGTCGCTGAGGCCAAGCAGAGAGACGTCGGAAAAGGGAGGGTCCGCCTCGACGCAGATACGATGGAGGCCACCCGGGTCTCAGCAGGAGATGTCCTAGAAATCGTAGGCAAGAGATCGACGGCAGCCACAGCTTGGCCTACAGATCCAGAAGATCAGTGGCTCGGAATCATAAGAATTGATGGGCAGACGCGAAAGAACGCCGGAGTTGCGCTGAACGAGTATGTAACTGTAAGGAGGACTGAGGCTCATATTGCTAAAAGCATCAGTCTAACCCCCGCAAGCGGAAAACTAAGTGTGGACAAGGACTTCATCGATTTTGTCAAGAACAGAATGAAAGGATTGCCCCTCTCTCTTGGCGATAATATATCCGTAGTGATACTGGGAAATCCTATCATCTTTGTTGTATCCAAGATGAAACCCTCGGGAGTAGGAAGGGTAGAGAACAGCACTAGGCTGAGCATACCTCCCGAAACCGTCCAGCGCAAGAAGGTTGGAACAGGAGTCACCTATGAGGAAATTGGTGGCCTCAAAGAGGAAATTAGAAAAATGAGAGAGATTGTCGAACTACCCTTGAGACATCCAGAGCTCTTCCAAAGACTCGGCATCGAGGCTCCGAGCGGAATCATGCTCTACGGGCCTCCAGGGTGCGGTAAGACCCTATTGGCCAAGGCTCTAGCGAATGAGTCAGAGGCAGAATTCTTTTCGGTCAACGGTCCAGAAATAATGAACAAGTATTATGGCGAAACAGAAGCGCGGTTAAGAGAGATCTTCAAAGAAGCAAAGGAGAGTGCACCCTCGATTATCTTTATCGACGAAATTGACGCCATCGCCCCCAAAAGGGAGGAAGTCTTCGGAGACGTAGAGAAGCGTGTTGTCGCTCAGCTTCTCGCTTTAATGGATGGACTATCCGAGAGGGGAAACACTGTGGTTATAGGAGCAACCAACAGGCCTGAGGGCGTGGACCCAGCTCTACGTAGACCTGGGAGATTTGACCGTGAGGTAGAGATAGGTGTCTCAAATGCGGCGGGACGCCTCGAAATTCTACAAATTCATACTAGGGGAATGCCCCTGTCGCTAGATGTTGACCTAAAGCGGATAGCCGATCATACTTATGGATATACGGGAGCTGATCTTAGAGCACTCTGCCGTGAGGCTGCTCTCAAGGCATTAAGAAGATACCTACCTGAGATGGACTTGGAGAGTGAAAGAATTCCTCCAGACGTGCTTCAAATGATGCTTGTGACATCGCATGATTTTCGTGAGGCGCAGAAAGAAATTGTTCCAACAGCCTTGAGAGAATTTTACGTAGAGACCCCATCTATAGGATGGCCTGACATAGGAGGTCTAAATCCTACAAAGAAAGCGTTAGAGGAGAATATAATCTGGGCAATAAAATATCCCGATAAGTTTCAGAAAATGGGTGTCAAGCCTCCTAGAGGCGTTCTCCTCTACGGGCCCCCTGGGTGCGGCAAGAGCATTCTTGCAAAGGCTGTAGCGAAGGAGAGTGGCGCCAACTTCGTTACGGTCAGAGGACCAGAGATACTGTCTAAATGGGTTGGCGAGTCCGAGAAGGCTCTGAGAGAAATCTTCAGGAAAGCCAGAGCATCGGCGCCATGCATAGTCTTCTTGGATGAGGTTGATTCGATAGCGAAGTCTAGGGGATTCTATGCAGAGGATGGCGGAAGCAGTGAAAGAGTCCTGAGTCAGCTGCTGACTGAACTAGATTCGTCTCACTCCTCGTCAGAAGTTTTTGTGATATCAGCGACAAACCGTCCTGATTTGCTAGATACATCGCTCCTTAGAGCTGGAAGGCTTGATCTACTGGTTTATGTTCCGCCTCCAGACGAAAAAGAGAGGTTGGAGATCCTGAGGATCGCCACTTCGCAGATGCCTATTTCGGACGATGTTTCAATTGATGAGATAGCCGTGCTTACAAAGGCTTATTCTGGGGCGGACCTTAATGCAGTGTGTAGAGAAGCAGCAATCCAGGCTATGAAAACAGGTGAGACCATTGGATCAGTTTGTCGAGCCGATTTTCAAGAAGCTCTGGCAAAGGTCAGACCTTCGCTCACACCCGAAGCTGTCAATTGGTACGAATCGATCGATAAGCGGATTCGAGGCGCCCCAACTCAACACCAGTTCTTCGGTTAGAACCTCTTTGAAGTACCCATTAAGGAACTTGATCTACGAGAGAATAAAGGATGAAAAAAACATTCTCGACGTGGATTTGCTAACCGAGCTGAATAAGAACGGCCAAAACCTAGCGATGGAGGAATTGAATAAAGTGCTTCTACAATTCGAGATCTTAGGTCTAATCACGGTCAGATGGGTAGGGAAGGATCGAAGACGAATCGAAATCGCAGAGAGACCTTCAACGACGGCGGACTCCGGATCAGGTTGAAGCGTATCTAGAATAGCGAGCAGAGCGAGAAGGGTTAAGTCGAATGCTTATTCACTCATTGGAAGAGCTCTCTCCGGATGGCATTATTCTCTCCGATTCTTCAGGGATAACAGAGGCAGAGAAAACAAGCCTTTTTGAGCCACAAACAGGACATTTACTAGGGTTTCTGGACTCCGATCCTTTTGAAGAAGTGTGAATGTAACCGCATCTTTCGCATCTCCAGGTGCTCAACAAAAACCCTTACCGAGAACCGTGTGCGACACCTGTCATGAACATACGCCCTTTCTCCGTCAATGCTGAATATTTCAAGGTTCCATCTGAGGCTATCGATTCAAGCCCCGCTTCCTCAAGCTTCAAGCCTAAGTGCTCAGCAATCGCGTTGAGATCTGACAAGGATACTTCAATTCGAACAGAAGTAAGTTTAGCTCCTGTAGGTGACTTGGTGTATCGCACCTCTACCTGTCCGTTGCCTAGAGACAAGTTAATCTCTGCTTGATACAACTCAAGGTGACCGTTTTCTAAGACTACAGTCTCTACGCTCACGCCCGGTGCACCGTCCTTCAAAACCTCAACAGACACTTTCAACTCAAGGTTAAAAAGACGATAGAGCCCGAAGCTGAGCAAGATCTTCAGACGATGGGTGTAGAACTTAAGGATCTGGTCAAGCCACGCCGTCTCTCTCTTGAACAACTCGGGGGAAAGGTTCTGGCGATCGATGCTTACAATGCGCTCTACCAATTTCTAGCCATCATCAGAGGTGAATCGGGAGAGCCCCTTATGGATCGTGAGGGGAGAGTCACCAGTCATCTAAGTGGGCTATTTTATCGGAACGTCAATCTGTTGATGCTCGGAATCAAGCCTCTATACATCTTGGATGGAACTCCACCTTCCCTAAAGAGTATTGAAATCGAGAGGAGGAGAGCAGCAAAAAATGAAGCTGTCACCAAATACATGGAGGCTCTACGAAGTGGAAACCTAGAGGATGCGAGGAAATACGCGCAGGCAACCTCCCTCATCAAAGACTATATGATTGAAGACACCAAGCGAATACTCGAAATCCTAGGAATACCTTGGCTTGAGGCACCCTCTGAGGGTGAGGCTACTGCAGCACACCTATCATCCATAGGACTTGCTGCTGCCACTGCCACCCAGGATTATGATAGTCTCCTTTTTGGAGCGAAACGATTGATAAGAAATGTAACAATTTCGGGTAAGAGAAAGCTTCCAAGTAGACCGGTCTACATTGAAGTTGAACCTGAGGAGATCCTGCTAAAAGATCTATTAGACAACTTGGCGATAACAAGAGAGCAACTTGTTGACCTTGGCATACTGATCGGAACAGACTTCAATCCCGATGGCTTCAAAGGAATAGGTCCTGCCACGGCTATCAAATTGGTGAAGACATACGGACAACTCGAAAACATTCCTGAGATTCAAGACAAACTTGCCGAAATTGACTATGAACAGATCAGGAACATTTTCATTAAGCCCAAAGTTGCCGAGCCGATAGAGCCAAGATGGCGTGGACCTGACCGGGACCTTCTAATCGGTTTCCTGGTCAAGGAAAGAGACTTCTCTGAAGAGCGGGTCAAACATGCCCTAGACCGACTTGAGGAGATGGAGGCAAGGCGATCCCAGAGTCTTGAAAGATGGTTCCGCTAATTTAGCAGCCTAATGTCAATGCGACAAACGTGGTTATTTAGACTGGCTCAACTAAAACGGGACGATGCCTAAGTCCAGTTCCATGCATGAAAGTATTCTTCAATTCCTTCTGAAATGTGGAAGGCTTAAGTCAGAAGCTCGAAGAGGCTGGATTCGAAAGGTAGGGATAACAAAACCTGAATCAGTCGCAGACCACTCGTATCGAACAGCCCTAATGGCGATGCTCTTCGCTGAACTCAAGGGCCTAGATGTCTGTAGGGCATTAAAAATGGCGATTCTACACGATTTGCCCGAAGCCATAATAGGAGACGCCACGCCTGAAGAGACTTCTCCCAGGGAGAGACGGAAGCAAAAGCATTGGGCTATGATGAACCTCATTTCGAAACTCCCGGTGTCGGTCAGAATCGAGTACGGTAGCCTATGGAATGAACTTATGAAAAATCAATCGGATGAGGCAAGACTTGTTTCACAGGTGGACAAACTCGAAATGGCTATCCAAGCCTCTGAATATGTACAGCAAGGATATAACGAGTCACTGCTCAAAGAGTTTTTTGAGACGGCTCATCGAGCTGTAAAAGTTGATTTATTGAGGAAGCTGCTTTCCCTGCTTGAATCCTAATCCCTATCGATGAACTCCTCAGCTCTAGGGGGCTCAGGTGGTAAGCCCTTCCGCTTCCTGATTTCAGTCACAATTTGCGGCATCATCGAGTTTGGCACCGGAAGCCAGGCCTTGAAGTATGTATTCCAAATGGCCTTCCCGGCTGTCGCACCCCTCATCACCTCCGAGAGATCGAAGGTTTCTGCCGCAGGAATTTCACCCTCTATGATCGTTAGCACCTCCTTCTGTAGAACATTCAGCATCTTACCTCTCTTCGAAGAGATAACTCCCGCGACGGTTCCAATGAGGTCTGAGGGACATTTTACCTCTATACCGAGGATGGGTTCCATTAGTACTGCGTTGGCGGAAAGCATTGCAGCTAAAAGTGCTCTTCTTGTAGCTGGCATCAACTGGGCATAAGTTCTATGAGCCGGGTCCTCGTGGGGAACGAAGTGGTCGAGAGCAGCTTTTACACCCCTACAGTATTCATAGGCAAGCGGTCCATTTATCATAACGTCGACAAAACCCGCTCTGATTGAATCAATTGACTCTTGAAGGAACTGCACGCCCTTTGTGGCATCCGTAAGGATGTTGCCGCGTTCGTCAATAGTTACAACGTTCCGAGCCTCGTCGGCGTCCCATCCTTGCTCTCTGAGGACCTTCGCTATCGTTTTTCTGTCCATATTCTCACCAAGCTGACCTGTCCTGATCAGTTGAATGACTTGTTCGGTGAGGGGCTGGACCCGAATGAAGACTTTATTGTGGCGGTTCGGCGATCTTGCCATGAAGGGCCCAGCCAGGGTCATGATGGTCTCTCTGTAGTTGATGAGTGGTTTCGACGTAACTATCTCTAGGCCTTGCTGCTGTAAGAGTGTAGTCTCAATCTCGAGATGGAGAACGCCCATTCCAGACATCAGCGTTTCACCAGTTTCCTCGTTGATCTTGATTACTAGATTGGGATCCTCGATACTCAGTCTTCTCAAGGCATCTACTAGCTTTGGCAGATCCCTGGGATGCTTCGACTCCACCGCCATTGTCACTACTGGTTCAGAGACATACTTTATTGACTCGAAGGGAACCATATCCTTGATGGAGGAAATCGATTCGCCCGATCTAGCATGCTCCAGACCAAGCAAAGCTGGTATGTTGCCAGCCGGCAGCGTTCCGACGATTTCCCTGTATGGACCCATAAACATGTTGACTGACTGAATCCTTTCCTCTCTCCTGGCATTCAGCAGGTATACTGAGTCACCCTGCCTAACCGTTCCCGAAAAGAGTCTTCCTATCGCAACGACTCCTGCCTGCGGGTCGACTACAATGTTTGTGATCATCATAACGATTGGGCCGTTATCGTCACAGTTGACCAACGCCTGCCCAATCTCAGAATTAATGTCACCCTGCCATATTCTTGGGATACGATACTGCTGGGCAAAGTGCGGATGTGGGAGGTGTCTTATCACCATGCTTAGAACGGCCTCATGCAGTGGTGTTCTCTCGGCGAGTTGCTGCACCTCCTCTTTCATGTAGGCGTCGTAAATGTCGATGAAACCCACTTGCCTCTCCTGAGCGGTCTCGAAGCTGAAGCCCCATCGATCTTTTGCAGAACCGAAAGCTACGGTACTATCTTGAATGCTAACTTTCCATTTCTCTTTGTACTCCGGTTCAGCATATATCGAAATGAGCTGGTTAAAATCACTGATTATGTTGGCGAGCCATTCCTGCATCTTGACAGGTGTAAGGCGAAGCTCTTTGACGAGCCTGTCGATTTTGTTAATGAACAAAACGGGTCTTACCCTTTCTTCCAAAGCCTGTCTGGTAACGGTTTCAGTCTGGGTCATTACACCTTCTACAGCGTCCGTTACCACCACAGCACCGTCTATAGCTCGGAGGCTTCTGGTCACCTTGCCAGTGAAGTCGATGTGGCCTGGTGTATCGATCATGTTGAGCACATAGGGTGTGCCTTTGTGTTCGTAGTATAGGGTGACGTTCGCGGCTTTGATCGTCATCTGCCTCTGCTGCTCAAGGTCCATGTAATCGAGGGCCAGGGCCTGCCCAGCTACCGAAGGGCTCAGCATTCCACATGCTGCTAACAGTGAGTCAGACATGGTAGTCTTTCCGTGATCTACGTGAGCTATGACGCCAAAGTTTCTAATCTGCTCTTTCCTCCCGATGATCTTTAGCACTTCAGCAGTGGTCTTGTATCTGGGCAAACAGCCGTACCTGAGGTGGAAAAGC
>JAHFOH010000026.1:0-2591 GCA_023266955.1 Nitrososphaerota archaeon | reverse complement strand
GGGCTTTCAGTTTCAACTCGAACATGCTGGTGGGCTTTTCGACAGCCCCGTACGCTCTGGATTCCATTGCTTCGGCCAGCTCACCACTCCTGACGACCGCACTGACTACAAGGGGAACAAGGATCGGGACGAACTTCCTAATTCTAGTAAGAAAGTTTCCCTTCTCAAGCTCAAGACCCCTTGATTTCTGCGCGTCCATGATCTGTAGTGCGTCCATCATTAGTACGGGAACGAATCTTACTGCTGTCACGAATGCGAAAACAATGTCACGGGGCACCTTGAACCATTTCATGACGTATTCAAGCTCGTCTGGCGATGTCGTCAGGAAGAAAACGGAGGTAGCTCCAATTATGGCAACGAACCTGAAAGCGAGTACAAGAGACTCGATTAGCGGCCGGGCAGCTACCAGGTTTATCACGAATATCAATGCAGCAAATACCGCCGAAAAACCGACTGTTCTCCCTAGCCGACTCAGAATCTTGCTTACTGTAGCGATACCCAATATTGACGCAATCAGTAAGGATACCTCTACTGGTGTGTCAGCAAGAATGGCTAGAGAGAAAAGTTCTATCGATATGAGTAACTTTACTCTCGGGTCAAGTTGATGGAAGGGTGAGTTTACACTCCTGAAGATAAACCCGGTGCTGACCCAGTACATCTGTCTACCTCTTCAATTGATGCACTATCCACATACGTGCATCGTGAACTGAACGGAACGGCTTTTCCGGTCCAGCATCTAGAAGTCGTGCGAATTCTACCAGTTGCGGTCTCCTCACATTAGCGTTCTCGAGCAAATTATCGTCTGTGAACACTTGATCCGCCGGACCATCAGAGAGAATTTGGCCGCCAGCCATAACGAGCACTCGTGGTTGAAGAGACCATACGAATTCGATATCATGGGATACAACTATCGCCGTTCTGCCGCGGGTCAATAACATCCTGATCATTTGCTCCAACTTCTCCTTCTGGGTATAGTCTTGGCCTACGGTTGGTTCGTCAAGAATTATTACCTCAGGATCCCATGCGAGTACACAGGCTAAGCAAAGTCTCTTCTTCTCACCCCCACTGAGAATTAGGGGTGCAACATCACGGTATTGTTCAAGTTCAAAGGAGCGCAGAGCCCAATCCAGCCTTTTATTCACCATCTCGGCTTTTAACCCAAGATTTCTTAGACCGAAGGCGATTTCCTCTTGAACAGTCTCTGAGAATAGCTGATGATCCGCATTTTGAAATACTATTCCAACATGTCTTGACAGGTCAGCCACGCTGGTCTTCCGGGTGTCAAGTTCGAACACCCTGACAGTGCCCTTTGTCGGTTTCAATAGACCGTTGATGTGCTTCACAAGCGTGGTCTTACCTGCCCCGTTTGCACCGACTATCGCGACTAATTCTCCTGGAGCTATCTGGAGGCTCACGTCTCGTATAGCGGTCACACCACTTGGATGAGTGAACGTGACAGATTCGAATTCAATCATTGGGCTTCACTCTTAGGAGTTCTGCGAGTTCATGGGGAGATAGCGGTGGCTGTCCAATGCTCAAGCCCGACTGCCGTAGCAGCGTATAAAGTCTAGTCACTGTTGGTATGCCGATGCCGGCCAATTCAGCCTCTCTTTTGCTAAGGACTTCTCTAGGAGGTCCGTCCAGTCTGATAGTACCATCCTGCATGATCAGAATTCTTGTAGCGATGCCGGCCAATAAATCGAGTCGATGCTCAACTACAATAATCGTGATGTTAAGTGAATCGTGCAGCTGATTCACCGTGCTAACGAGTTGAGAGGCGGTCTTGGGGTCCAGTAGTGAAGTCGGTTCATCCAGAATGAGGACGCTCGGCTTCATAGCAAGAACACCAGCTATTGCCACTCTTTGCTTCTGGCCATCCGAGAGCTCATGCGGCGCCGTCTTAGCCAAGTGAGCAATGTCCAGGAGATTCATAGCCCATGAGACACGTTCCCTGATTTCGTTCCTGGGCATTGCAAGATTTTCAAGCGCGAAAGCGATATCCCGCTCGACGGAGAACATGAAAATTTGGTTCTCAGGATTCTGAAAGACGAAGCCTACTTTCTCCGCGATCTTGCTCATTGGAGTTAATGCCACATCGAGACCGTCAACCAAGACAGATCCTTTTCTATCCCCAGGATACATGTGCGGGATCAGCCCGTTGATGGATCTTAGTAGGGTAGACTTTCCACAACCTGTCGGCCCTGCAAGTATTACTATTTCGCCCCTTTCGATTTTCAAGTCGATGAGGTCTAGGACTGCTCTATTCCCTCCCAGGTAGGAGAATGAGTAATCTCTGAATTCGATGACCGCGCCCACGCTTCTCAAGCCGGGCTCTTGAATGTCTTACAAATAGCTTACCAAATAACTGATAACCAACACGAAATTGGTAGCCCCGGGCCGATAGAGCTGTTTGCTCCGTTTAGCGAAAAAGTCAATGATCTTGGGGTGTCGTATGGCACGCCACTGGAGCCTCGCATTTGGTGTTAGAGAGACAGCGTACTACTAAAATGGTGGCCACCAAAAAAAGTTATACCCGCACTCTGACAGGTCCCTCCAGATTTGGCGAGTGGAGGCGTCAGCGAGTCCAAAAG
>JAHFOH010000132.1 GCA_023266955.1 Nitrososphaerota archaeon | reverse complement strand
CATAGGCTACTTGCTTGTGATTGTATGGCTCGTTCTCGCCGTCTATGTAATATTCTTCCGTGAAAGAGAAGTCGACCGACTACTGCACTAGCCACGAAAAGAGCTAGCTAACACCCAAAGGATTTTCGCCTTAAGTTGACATCTCCGTAAGAAGAAGGCAGCCGACGAGTTTTGCAGAAATTAAGAACATGCGCGCAGTGACTTTCAGCCATTAAACAGGTTCCCTAATTTTCGATTAGTCTGAAATGGTGTAGCATGTCGGCTAGTCCAACAAGCATCGCCGCACGATCCCTTATCCAACGGATGGAGAGGCTACCTTTCACCAAATTCCATTGGATCCTAATCGTAACCATATTCATCGGAACCGCCTTCGATAATATGGATCAGATCACTCTTTCATTTGTCATTCCAGTGTACGCCAAAGAATGGGGACTTAATCCGCTCATAACTAGATGGAATCCGATCTTGGGGATACTTGGTACACTAATTGGAGCGATTCTTTGGGGTCGGGTTGCTGATAAAGTGGGAAGAAGGAATGCGTTCCTATACACAATACTGATTTTTGCTGGAACATCCCTCGCTAACGCGTTTGCAACAAGCTTCGAGTGGGTAGTCATAAGCTGCTTCTTCATGGGAATTGGTGTGGGAGGCGAGATTCCTCTCGCGTTTACCCTGATTTCTGAATATGTACCGGCGAAGCACCGTGGCAAGATTGAGATCCTGACTGGGATGCTGGCAATAAGCGGAGGATATGCTATTGCCGCTTTTGCGGCTCTTCTATTCCTGCCCTACCAATGGGGTGTCTCATTCTTCGGAATTCCACTAGGTTGGAGGACACTATTTCTGGTAGGGGTAATACCAGCATTCCTAGCAGGTTTCATAAGACGAGTAGTTCCTGAATCTCCAAGATACCTGATCTCAAAAGGAAAGATAGCGGAAGCTATGAAGGTGGTGGAAAGGCTCGAGGCTGCAGCGCGTGTGAAGTCCGACGACCCAATTGTTCCGCCTACTCAATCTGGCCAGCAGCCGATCGAAGTTACCGTATCAGCTAGAGATCTTCTAGCGAAGGCGTATGGGCGAAGAACCATACTATCATGGATTTACGGTCTGACATGGGGCTTCTTCAACTTCGGCTTCTTAATCTGGCTGCCAACATTACTACAGAGATTTGCAAGCCTGCCTGAGTCTGAAGTTTCATTCATAGCGTCCGTCATGAACGCCATCGCAATTCCTAGCGCCTTTGTTACGGCGGTCCTCTTTGGGAGATGGAGCAGCAAGAAGACTCTCGCGATCTATCCAATCATCGCAGGTGTGCTAATGATCGTGCTTGGATGGGTCTTACAGGGTGGCTTAGTTAACCTGTTCACTCTGATCGGCCTGGGGGGTGCCATATTCTTCACGGGCGCTTCGCTTGCTGGTGCGTTTCCACCATACACTTCCGAGATCTACCCTACAGAGCTAAGAGGGACGGGTACTGGAGTAGCAGTAGGTCTGAGCAGAATAGGTTCGGTGATTGGAATAGCGGTAGGGGGAGCTCTTTTAGCTGGTGGAGCTGGCATCTTCCTGAATCAATTGGTATTCGGAATTCCGCTTCTATTAGCGGGAGCGGTGATGCTCGCTATGGGAATCGAGACGCGACGGAAGGTGCTCGAGGAAATTTGATACGTATAGCCAGAGAGCGTTGGTGAGCCACTAATAGTTCGAGTGCAAAAAGACATTGCCAGTGAACACGTCATGACAGAAGAGGAATACATGAAGAACAGGTTATCCTGCGGTTTCTGCCATCGAGAGATAAAGCCTGGAGAAACTTGGAGATTCTATCCTGTGCTGATGACCATGAGCTTCTATGGTAAGCTGCATTCATGCTGCGCAGAATGTCTCGAAACGCTAGAAAAATTCGACAAGAAGTAGTGCTCCGGTTTCCATAATCAGAATACTCTAGGAAGAGATTCCGAATACTCCGTGCGGAAATCTCAGCCACCCTCCTGAGCTGTCGCGTTGGCTTCCTACAGACTCGAACATCTGGGTAGCTGATCTACCTTCAAGCGCTTCTATTACCAAATGTATATGCTCGTGGCTTAGGATAGCGCTCATGGCTAAGTGAAGGATGCCGCGCTCTTCGAGCTCAGCCCAACGCATATGATCGCTAGCTGTTATCATGACCCTCCCTCTACCCTTGCCGTCAGTAATGCAAAAGACCCCTGGGTAGCTACTTGCGTGCGAAATGCTCAGATCAACTAGTTTGCTGTGGCCCACACCGACTCTTCGACTTTTTAATCCATCCAGTCGGGTATGAAACCGAACCTTCTCTTGAAATGATTCCTCATGAATCTCAGGATGTACCAGTCTATGGCATATACCCCAAATATTGACACCAACTTAGCGATAGGTCCGAAAGTCTGAGTTGCAATCCATATTTTATCCTTGAACTCCCTAGTGTTGTGCTTCCAACATGTGTAGTACAGTCGCCAATGGCTCTGATTCATCTTCTCAAAATTCATAGTCTGTGTGGGTGTAAAGTAGTCCACATAGAGAAGAGGGGCGAATATGCCGTGCACCTTATCCTCCTTTGATAGAGTCTCTATCAACTCTATCGTCATTTTCACCTCATCCTTCTCCTCGCCGGGGTGCCCAACGATTAGGGTCGATGCAGGATAGTAGTGATTCCGGTTCATTATCTTGATGCCCTCTCTAATCGTCTCTGGGTATTCGTCCGGTGAAAACGGTTTGACTTTGTATGGCATGAATTTTTTGACGAGTCTGGGCGAGGCATACTCTAGCCCTGGTTGAACGCCCATCCATCGGCCGGGACCAAGACCGTTTATCTCCGCGAGTTTCTTAATCAGATTTGGAGCAGCCCTCACCCCGGCAAATGTCCAATGAGTTGCGCCAATGGAGTGTGCCCCCGCCTCTTTGAGGGTCGAGAACAGTTCCACTATCGCGTCTTCGTTAGGCCATTTGTCCTGATCGTCACATCCGTAAAGAGTCA
The DNA here is from genome assembly GCA_023266955.1 of Nitrososphaerota archaeon. Classification (GTDB taxonomy): domain Archaea; phylum Thermoproteota; class Nitrososphaeria; order Nitrososphaerales; family JAHFOH01; genus JAHFOH01. The sequence continues at coordinate 1,438 of JAHFOH010000132.1, read as the reverse complement.
ACTCCTCGGTCTGTAGCCAAACTCCGCGGTAACCGTGAGACATGTTGACTTGCGCCTCTCTCGCCACTCTATCAGGAGGAAAATCTCTTTTTTTCCTCAAGTTCGGTGCGCAGAAATCGCAGCCCCTTCCACATCCTCGCATACATTCCACAATGCCAGTCAGAGTTGGGCCCGTTATCTCTGGAATTTCATCCATGTCCAGGATACTATTTGTCAGTACTCGGATTACTTCGGGTGCATCTCCGCCAGCTAGTCTCTCAAAAATCTCAGGAGCATCCTTATCAGACTCTCCTAGGACAATATGATCTACGCCGTATTCCTTCTTTTTCAAAGGGTCTATCGTACCGAGGTCAAAATTATGGTCCTTCGTGTCTAAAAGTTGCCAGGCTCCAGCACCGCCGACTACCACTTTGAAGTCAAACCTTTCCTTGAGTTTTTTCAATTTACGTGTGAGGATAGTAAACCACATCCTATTCCAAGTAATGTTGTACCAGCTGATCGCAGTATCGACAGGACCCATGCCGAGAGGACTCATCTCGCTTAGCCCGACGACCCTTGTCTCAGGGCCGATTGCCCGTTCTATCATAAGGGGATGCTGAGTGCGAACGGCTTCTTTGCCATAGGCTGATTCAAGAGCCGACTGAACTCTCCTTAGTCCAAGTGGCGCTACTAACATTTCCCCTGACCCATGATCGTACGTATCGTCTGTAGGACAAATCATACTGTAGATCGGATCTGGCGCTGCCTTCACTGGACCAGATGAGAGAAAACCAAAGAGAAAATTCCATCTGTAGTTAGACATTTGAGAACGGTCGGCTGATAAGACAAAAGGTGCAGAGCCCATTCTTCCGTACATCACTAGGTCAGTAGCCCCATGCCTGCGTTGACTATACGCCTAGCCATTCTATCAATGCAAAAACGAAATAGACGCTATTTGATTGCACGTCCGCATACTATGGCGAAACCTTCCGTGAATGCATCTCTCTATGCCCCTAATTGTTGGTCGGAGAAGATGTGACTAGTCCGTGTTGCATCAAAGGAGTGCACGCGGAACATGGCTTCTCTTCGTATGGTCAGCACTATGCTATTTCCGCGGTATCGAATTGCACCGCTGTACCGTCAGCGTCGCTTGTCAAGGAGCTGAGTAAGAGCAAAACTGGCGTGAAGGTACGCATAATTCGCGCGTCCGCGTTTGCTCGGTATTCAAGTTGACACATCGGATTCTTGTCCCATCAAAGAGTTTGGGGCGTAGAGTCTTCTGAAATCTTAGGTCACTACCGCGCTCATCGTCATTGAGGAAATATCTCTCGACTTATGGGAGGGGTTCAGTCATCTATGGGGGAGGTGTAATGGCACACAAGGGAGCAGTGGCGGCGGGCATCGCCATCATACTGATAGGTATGGGCACAGCCTTCTACTCCGGAGCTGCGGGCGCCGT
>JAHFOH010000025.1:7307-13154 GCA_023266955.1 Nitrososphaerota archaeon | reverse complement strand
ATAAGCTAGCTCTGAGGGTAGGCGATGAAAAGGATGATGATGAAGCCGATACGGTTGGAGCCACCACGTTGCGCATCGAGCATGTTCGCTTCACGCCAAATGAGATTCAATTTGACTTCTTCGGCAAAGACTACGTACGTTGGAAGAAAGCGCTACGACTTGAAGAGTTGGATCCACTTTTCCACCGCAACCTCCGTGAACTAACGGAGAGCAAGAAGCCTAGAGATCTCATCTTCGCAGGCATCACGTCGAGTCGCGTAAATCGTTTCTTAGGGAAAGCTATGCCTAGACTCACTGCAAAGGTCTTCCGCACCTTCCACGCGACAGAGACCGTGAAGCGGTATCTCACGCAGCATAATCGCTTCACCTCTGATGCCTTGATTTTTGAGAAGCTGTATCACGCGAAGCTTGCGAACCTCGAAGCTGCAATACGCTGTAACCACGTGCGCACACCACCTAAGAATTGGGAGGAGAGTCTGCGGCGAAAGGAGGAGAGGCTTGCTAAAGCGAAGCTGGAAGAGCCGAAGAGTGAGAGAGCTGCAGCACGCGTCAAAGAACGTGTAATGAAGCTGACATTAGAGATTGACCTAGTGAAGCGCATGAAAACTTACAACCTTAGCACTTCGTTGCGCAACTACATCGACCCACGAGTGTACAAGGCGTGGAGTCAGAATGTTGGCTTCGACTATCGTCTTCTCTATACCAAGGCTCTGCAGCGCAAGTTCGCTTGGGCAAACCGTTCACAAGTCAAGGGGACACATGAGCCAGTTCAGACTGCAGCCGCTCTGGCTCCAATCAGGGTAAGAACAGGCTGATTACCTTGAACCTTGGAATTAAGATGGAGTGGTTGAGGTTGAGAAATCGATTCCACCGTCTCACGCGCAAGATTAATCTACCGGGATAGAAGTGTGATCAGTAGCCGGCCATAGCGCATGGGTCCCACCTGGTCTCATTCCGAACCCAGAAGTGAAACCGTGCGACGCCTGGGTGTTAGTGAGGTGCGAGAGCCCTCGCGAAGCTCGGGTGCCGGCGCCTCTTGCTGAAAACCTTGATGAGTAGGGGGCTTTGTTGTGAATGGACTCCTAAAAGGCGCCCAAGCAATTCTTGTATCAGGGTGCTCGGAAATGAACTATGAATGCGGAAAGCATATTTACCCTCCAAAGTCCCTAAACTGTTCAAGACAAACTGTAAAATGTTTGAATTGGTGGTTGAGCGTTAGTTAATGGTCTCCTCAAGTCTTCAATTGCCGGATCAAGGCTTGCTGCAATTGCTCTTCTATATCCCCTTCATCTTATTCCTTTTCTGGGGCCAGAGATTTCAGACTTGGATGATACTGAACGCTGTTTCTCGTGATCTGAACAAGTTGAAGGTCTTTAGAGAAAAATCAAGAAGGGAGGCCGTAGATTACGTGAACGTTACGCTGAAGCCTACTGCAGATCCGACTGAGAGAATCGATCAATTCCTCGAATACTTCACCATCCTCCCAGTCGATCTTGATCCCCAAGGTGTGGTCAGAAAGATTGAGCATGTCGTAACGGTGAGGGATGACAGAGTTAGGGCTGAAATCAAGAATCTCGCTCCGGCCGCTAGCACACTACAAACCAGTGCTGCAGAGAACATTCTTGAAGTGGCAACAGCGCTTAACATAATCTACAAGATCATTCGCCACTTCTACCTCATGGGAAAGAGAACGAACAGTCTCTACGTTCTCATCCAACTTCAAATGGTGATGCCTATACTCCTCCAAGAGGCTGATGCACTCGTCAGTGCGATAGACGCATTCAAACAATATCAGCCTATTGGAGACGGAATCGGAGCTATGGTAGTAGGCAAGCTCATGCTCGGGAAGGAGAAGAGGACTGTAGCGAAAGAGACCGTCATATCAGACTCTGAGTATAAGGGAAGATCCCTCATCCTAATGAAGGCGGAAGGGCCTGGAGGATACGTAGGGCAGCCTGGCACTGCGGTCCAAAAGTTATTCGAAGAAATGAACAATCCTGTAAATTCCATCATAATGATTGATGCTGCACTGAAACTCGAGGGCGAGAAGAGTGGAGAAGTAGCTGAAGGTGTAGGAGCAGCCATAGGAGGTATTGGAGTAGATAGATTCAAGATTGAGGAGGTTGCAACGAGCAAAGGCATTCCTCTTTATGCCATCGTAGTCAAGCAGTCAATTCTTGACGCCATCTCCGTCATGAGGAAGGAGATCGCTGAAGCCGCGGACAAGGTCCTCAACATGGTCTACAGAGTCATAGAGGAAAAAACCAAGGAAGGCGACAAGGTCCTTGTGGTCGGCGTCGGGAATACCCTCGGAATAGCCCAGTAAGCACGATCGGCCATGATTCCCAGCATAGGGGAAAAGAGGGGGCGAATGAGTGTCTTCTCCATAGAGGATTGTCCAAACTGCGGATTGAAGACAAAAAGGGCCTTCCAGCTGAGCGACCATGTCTTTAAGGACGGTTCAGAATGCGCTAAATGTAAACACATAACCCGAATCTCCATGATTTTTGCCGAGAGCATGAAAACTTAGTCGGTCGCTAGGTAAGCACTCTGAAACCATCTTCCGTCATGGCTACAGTATGCTCAGCCTGAGCCACGTAGGCGCCTCTAGCCTCTATCAGGATGGGGTAAGTTCGTAGAATCTTCAACTCCACCAGCCTTTCAAGCATCTCTCTGACCCTATTCCTGTCAAACGAATCGATCAACCACCTCGCCGAGAACGGTAGGGTCTTATACCGACTCCAGATTCTTTCAATCATCTCGTCCAGTTCTTTATCTCTAGTTTTCTTTCTCGCCAAGAAACTGAATATGCTCCTACTCTCTCCTTCAACAACATGACCAGCTCCCTCCTGAGTTGTCAAAAATGGCTCAATCGCATAAACTGTATCACTCTTCAGTCTCTCAGTCGACGACACCCACACATTAGGTATAGAGATCCCTGCATGGACCCTGAATTGGTCAAGCATGTGTCCACTGAGATTTACTATGGGTTTGAAGCCCCAACGACGTGCGACGCTTGAAATCACATCACCTATTTCCCCGGCCTTTATGTCTCTCTTCAGGGATTTTACTGCCTCGCTCAAGGCTGTTCTAGTTGCCTCTACTAGGTCATCATACATTGGATTGAAAGAAATGGTTGTTGCAGTGTCTGCGATGAAGCCCTCCACGTGAACCCCAATGTCGATCTTCAGGAGATCGCCTTCCGAAACACTCTGCTGGTCGTCAAGGAAAGGCGTAAAATGAGCAGCCACTTCGTTTAAGCAAACATTGCAGGGAAACGCGGGCTCGCCCCCTCTCTCCCTTATGAGATCCTCGACTGTGTTCGCTATATGCAGCAACGAGTCTCCTGTTTTGACCCTTTTCTCAATCTCGTTTCTGACATCGGCTGCAATGTGACCGGCCCTAAAGTACTGCTCCGGAACCGACATCTTCGAAGATTAAATTATCCGGCGATATTAACAATTTCAAGGAAAAAGTGCAAAAGAAGTTCAGCGTTGTCGCAGTTGGAGGAACCTTCGATCACCTGCACAAGGGTCACAAAGCTCTATTGAGTAAGACGTTCGAGGTGGGAGATCAGGTCGTTATCGGAGTGACTTCAGATGAGTTTGCAAGGAAACTCGGAAAAACACTTGACCACGATTTTGAGATGAGAGCTAACTCGCTGAGGAGATATTTGGATTCAGCCTTTCCGGGCGAAAGGTACGAAATCTACCCACTCAGCGACTACTTCGGACCAGCTATTTTCAAGGGAAAAGTCGAGGCAATCGTGGTGAGTAGGGAGACGCTAGGCAGAGTCACCATAGCTAATGAGGAGAGAAAGAAACTGGGTTTCAACAGTCTGCAAACCGTGGTCGTGGACTGGGTTCTCGCCGAAGACGGTCAACCCATCTCAAGCACTAGGATCAGAAGGGGAGAGATTGACGAGCAAGGAAATGTTGTACGAAGGTAAACAACTACTCAAATTATTCTTCAAGACTTTTATAGCAACTCCTATTCGCCGATAATGAGCAGAAGGCATATTGTGGAAGCCTGTTCACAAGTAACGCCGCAAGAAGCGAGTTCTGCGTTAGATTTCTCCTTCAAAACCTCCTTAACAATTCTCACTGGAGGAAGCTAGAATGTCCGAACAGGGATTTGTTGTTACTCCATGGGAAGTCACCGGTGTAGTCGATTACGAGCGACTCATTCGCGACTTCGGCACCCAGCCCATTTCGGATAAACTTGGTCGGCGGCTCGAAAAGGTCCTAGGCTCTGCCAGCTACTTGATCCGTCGCCGCATCTTCTTCTCGCACCGTGACCTTGACCTTATCCTAGACGACTACGATCATGGCCGTGGCTTCTTTCTTTACACTGGCCGTGGTCCGAGTGGTCCCATGCACATAGGCCACATCCTAAGCTTCTACTTCACGAAATGGCTTCAGGATAAATTTCAAGTCAACGTGTACATTCAGATCACGGACGACGAAAAATTCCTCGAAGAAAAACGCAATCTAAGCTATCAGGACACACAGAACTGGGCAAAGGAGAACATACTTGACATCATCGCAGCAGGTTTTGACCCTGACCGCACATTCATCTTGCAAGATACAGAATTTCTTGGACATGCCTACCCTCTCGTCCTGAAGGTGGCGAGGCGAATAAACTTCAGCGTTGTCCGCGCGGTGTTTGGATTCACTAACGAAACTAATGTAGGAATGCTGTTCTATCCCTCCATTCAAATAATCCCTAGCTTCCTCGAGAAAAAGCGTTGCCTCATTCCGTCTGCCATCGACCAGGATCCCTACTGGAGGATTCAACGTGACGTCGCCGCACCTCTTGGATATCAGAAAGCCGCTGCCATCCACAGCAAATTCCTCCCTCCGCTCACAGGCTTCCAAGATAAGATGAGTTCCTCCAAACCCGAAACCGCAATCTTTCTTAGTGATGATGATAACACAGTTCGCAACAAAGTATACCGCTACGCCTTCTCCGGTGGGCAAGCGACGATCGAAGAACATCGCAAATTGGGTGGAAACCCCGATATCGACGTGCCCTTTCAATGGCTCTACATGTTCTTCGAGCCCGGCGACAGCCCAATAGAGAGGATTCGCGCTGACTACCGAAGCGGCCGCATGCTTACAGGTGAACTCAAAGACATCCTCATCGAAAGAATCACCACCTTTCTACATGAACATCGGGCACGCCGCGAAAAGGCCGCTGACCTAGTCGAGACATTCAAGCGGGAGGGTGCGCTTGCACGCACCATATGGGAGATGGACTTCCGCGACAGATAGCGTAATCACTTTAGCGTCTGAGAATAATGGCCCTCTTTCAATTGGCGAACAAAGTTAAAACCTGAATCGGTGATAGGGCGAGACCAGACCTGAGTAGTTTGCAGAGACCGCTCCACGCACTCGAGAAGAAGATTCTGGAGGTACTTTCTACCCTTGACCAGGTAACTTTTGACGTAGTAAAGGCAAAATCGGGTTTACTTCCAGACCAGGTCAGAAGAGCTACCGAGTGGCTCAGGACTAAGCGAATGGTGGAAGTGACTCTGAAGGAGCGAAGGCAACTCTCCTTAGGTGAGCAGGGTAGCAAGGCCGCTAAGATCGGGCTTCCGGAGAGGAGACTTCACTCTCTCATTTCGGGAGTAGGTGGCAAGGCCGATATACAAGGGGCAAAAAGATTGTTCGGGGCTACGGAGGAAGAGTTCTCAGCTGCCCTCGGTCACGCGAGAGAACTAGGGTGGATCAAAATAGTCGAGGTAAGCGGTGAGCCAATACTGACGACCTCGAGTAATGCCGAAGCCTCTTTGGAAGAAAGGCTTGTCAAGAGGCTCCGTGAAGGTGAGGCCGAGTTTGAAGAACT
>JAHFOH010000025.1:0-7207 GCA_023266955.1 Nitrososphaerota archaeon | reverse complement strand
ATGATGGGACTTCTTAGCGAATTCTATTCAAGACTGGGCCTAAGGAAAGTGAAGTTTTGGCCTTCATACTTCCCATACACTGAACCATCCCTTCAGAGCGTGTTCTTTGTAGAGCAGATCCAAAAGTGGGTGGAGTTGTGCGGCATGGGAATCTTCAGACCAGAAGTAACTCTTCCCCTCGGCATAAAGAATCCCGTTCTGGCTTGGGGAGGGGGGCTTGAAAGGCTAGTTATGCTGAGATATGGAATAGATGATCTAAGGAAACTGTATGAAAATGACCTAGGCTGGTTGAGGAGGATCCCACTACGCCCGTAATTACGCTCCACTTCAGCAGGCTTAGGAAGCTGTTAAGGAAGCCTGTGTCTAACGAGATTATTCTAGAGAGACTTCCCTACTTGGGTCTTGACCTCGAAGAGATCGCTGAAGAGTATGTGCGTGTCGAGTATAATCCCAATCGACCTGACTTTTCCACGGACTACGGAATTGCTCGTGCGTTAAACGGGCTATTGGGGTTAGAGACTGGAGCACCCAAGTACAGAGTCAGGAAGGGATCACTGAAAATCCTTGTGGATAGTTCGGTCAGAAGTGTAAGACCATACATTGGGGGAGTTGTGGTGCGGCACATAAAGTTCGACGATGAAACTCTGCGACAGATTATCAGTATGCAAGAAGACCTCCACAATGGGATTGGTCGGAAACGTAGAAAGGTAGCGATAGGTCTTCACAATTTCGACGTCGTAAGACCCCCCATCAAATACGGTACTGCAGGAGGAGAATTCAGATTCATTCCTCTAGGGGATAATTCAGCTATAAGCATCAAGGAAATACTCAGAAATACGGAGCAGGGGCGTCACTATTCCGCGTTACTTAGTCAGTTCAACCGTTACCCTATCTTGACCGATTCCATGGGGAATGTACTGTCGTTTCCACCTATCATCAACGGAGAGCTCACCCGTGTGACGAACTCTACAATCAATCTCTTCGTTGACGTAACTGGCACTGAAATGAAGGCCGTCGAGGATTCTCTGTCGATACTCTCGGCAGCCTTTCAGGACGCGGGTGGCCATCTGGAAAGTGTTGAAGTCCTTTACGGAAAGAAACGCATGCGCACCCCCGACCTGAATCCCATTGGAATCAGCCTTGATCTTGGGTACGCGAGGAAACTCCTTGGACTTGATCTAACATCTAGAAACGCTGTTCAGTGTCTCGCAAGAAGCCGGATAACGGCAAGACCTCTCAAGGATAAGATTCATGCGCTCCTACCTCGTTACCGCATAGACATCCTACACGAAGTGGACCTAGTCGAAGACATCGCCATCGGTTTCGGCCTGGATAAAATTCAACCGACAATTCCTAGATCTAATCTGATTGGATCCTTCGATAAGCAACTTACCCACCTTGCCTTAATGAGGGAGACCTTAACCTCGCTAGGTTTCACAGAAGTCATGAACTTCAGCCTTGTGAGTAAGCAACTACTTCGTGATTCAAAAACGCAGGATGAAGAAGTTAGACTTTCAGTCGACAATCCAAAAACAACTGAACACGAGGTTCTTAGACCTAGGATTTTGCCCTCTTTGCTCGCAGTCCTATCGAGAAACATTCACGAAGAATATCCTCAACGCGTGTTTGAGATTGCAAAAGTCTTCCTCAGAGACGAGAGTCCAGTGGTGGTGAGTGAATCTTTCCATTTGGGCTTTTCAATCGCTCACGGGCAGGCAAACTACTCTGAGGCCAAATCCTATTTGGCCTCAGCCTTATCTGGGGCTCTTGGAATCGAGTGTAAGACCCTTCCAAAAGATGACCCCATGTTCATAGAAGGTAGGGGGGCGGAGATCAGAGTTCGGGAACAAGCGGTTGGAGTGCTGGGAGAAATCTCGCCTTCAGTACTTCAAAGTTTCGCTCTTAGGACACCTGTTTCAGCCTGTGAATTGGATCTGACCAAACTTCTCCGCTAGAGGGAAAAACTTAACCTCAAGTCCGATGCTGATCTTAAACGGCTTCCGTCAGAACGCACGTCGACGGCCCTCACTGATGCTGATGAGGTGTGGGGCTACCCAAACGTGCAACAGACGGAAGCTACAAGCCCCGTTAAGGATGCGCGAGGAGATCAGGTCTACGGCCTGGCGGTGACTCGAGGCACGTCAGAGGCGGGGTACATTCTTCTCGCGATTTGATAGTGCCCCTAGAGAATTATAATAAGTTGTTATTGTATTGGTTGAGGTAGGACGGCTTCTCAACTCGATTGTGGTTGAGTCATGAAGAGGCATGAGATTGATCATCAACTCATAGACTCTCTCGTTATTCTGGTCAAGAACCTTAACGACGAGAGCAGAGCTGGAGCGTTGGTCGTGGTAGAAGGGAAAAGAGATGTCGAAGCCTTGAAGGCCATAGGATTTGAAGGAGAGGTCTTCACGCTATCACACAGGGGAAAGCTCGTGGAACTCGTCTCGGATGCGGAAAGATACAGGAAAACTATACTGCTCCTCGACCTTGATCACAAGGGAAGAATTCTCACGAAGAAAGCGGCCTTACTCCTTCAGCAGAAGAAGAACAGAATAGATCTCCGCTTCCGAAAGGAGTTAGCCTCCATCACAAGAGGCAGAGTTAAGCATGTGGAGGAACTGGGTCGCTACAGAGACTACCTTCGGGGGTTGCGAATCGACTAGAAATCGCGAATGCTTATATGCTGGATGGCACGTCACTAATCCAGTAAGCGTTTGCGCTTAACTGAAAAGGTATTTGGAGGATTCTTAGTTGCCAGACTCTGGCATAATAAAGTATCTTGTCAAACTAAAGTTCGAAGTCGATGGTGTAGTCGAAAAGGCTGACCTAATAGGGGCAATCTTCGGTCAGACTGAGGGGCTCTTTGGCCCCGAGATGAACCTCCACGAACTTCAGAAGACTTGGAAGGTTGGCAGGATAGAAATCAATCTCGATTCAAAGAACGGAAAAACCTCAGGCGAAGTCCTTGTCCCTATGTCAACCGATATTTCAACTTCGACGCTGATAGCAGCCGCTGTCGAAAGTGTCGACAAAGTTGGCCCCTGCGCGGCCAGATTTCAACTTACGACAATAGATGATGTTCGAGCTAGTAAAAGGAGAGCTATCGTGGAGAGGGCGAAGACCATCCTCAAGGACTGGACTTCACGGACCACAAGTGAGGGTGAGGAACTACTCAAGGACGTAACGGAGTCTGCGAAGAGGGCGAAGCTTGTCTTGTTCAGTCCCGACGAGCTACCTGCGGGTCCAGGGATATACACTTCGGACACGATTTACCTAGTTGAGGGAAGGGCTGATGTAATTAACATGCTTAGAGCAGGAATCGAAAATGTCCTTGCCCTTGAAGGAACATCGGTCCCTCAGTCGGTAATCGAGTTTGGGAAGAAGAGGAAAATCATCGCGTTCTTGGATGGTGATAGAGGAGGAGAACTCATCCTCAAGGAACTCGGCCAAGTGTTGAAGGTAGACAAGATCTACAGAGCTCCGCCGGGCAAGGAGGTAGAGGACCTTACTCCAGTCGAGGTCCTAGACATTCTGAGGGGACCATCGGCCCCAGTTGCTCAAGTCTCTGAGGCGCCAAAAATCGATTATCCTTCAGCCTTACTTGAAAAAATTCGAGAATTGTTCCCTTCGTTGAATGGGACGCTTGAGGCGGCTATTCTGGACGGTAAATTTAGTCAGTCTCAAAGGGTCCCGGTAAGCGAATTGGTCCTGCGAATAGAATCATCGCAGGGGGCGAAATGCATCGTTTTTGACGGTATTGTAACTCAAAGATTAGTGGATGTGTGTGCGAGAACTGGCGTCAATTACCTTGTCGGTCATAGAGTGGGAGAGATTGATAAAGCACCGCAGGAATTGTCGATTAATACCTTCAGAGATCTCCGTCTAGAATAGATTCCCTAGGCTTCTATCGTCTGTGAGAGACTGTATTTCCTCTCGATTTCCGAGACTTGTTTTACCGTTTCTCTTTCTGACTCGGCATAACTAGTTGAGAACCAAGCATCCAGAATTTCCTTCGCAACGACGTCGGAGGTCAGCCTAAGGCTCATCACGAGAACATTGGCGTGATCCCATAGCCTCGCACCCCTCGCGGTCTCTGCGTCGAAGCATAGAGCAGCTCGAATTCCGGGCACCTTATTGGCGGCGATTGCCACTCCAGTACCTGTCCAACAGAATATGATTCCTTCATCAACATGCCCTGTCGCAACGCTTTCCGCAACAGCTTGACCAACTTTTGGCCACGACGTAGGTTGGCCGGTTACGAGCGAACCGAACAATTCAATTTGATGACCTCGTCTTTTCAATTCTTCTATGACATAGTCTGTGATGAAACGTTTCTCATCTGATCCTACTGCTATCTTCACGTCAAGAAGCGGCGAGTTCTACAGAGTTTTTAACATTTCTTAGGTCGCACGCTAAAAAGCTTGATATATGATCAAACTTCGCGGGGAACAAGTGGTCGATCTAGAGACTAGCCTCGGAGTCTTCCTTGGTCTTTGGGGCATTGCATATCTTCTAGGTAGACTCAAAGCTGTACGGCAGAGAGGTATCCAAGTGAAACCCTTCTTCATCATGTACAAGTCTGAGAAGGTGGAGAAGTGGCTTCAAGGCATTGCAATGAGAACCAGTTTCTGGGGGAAATTCGCATCCTTTTCGGTTGGACTCGGTGTCGTCCTCATGATAAGCTCTGTTGCCTTCCTTCTCTTCAACCTCATTAGATCACTCCAAGTTGGAGGCGGGTTCGCTGAAGTCACACTCCTGATTCCAGGATTAACAATCAGAAGTCCAGAGCCTCTATTGTTCTTCTTCCTATCTGTCCCAATAATCCTACTTATTCACGAAGGGGCTCATGGAATTGTCGCAATTCTGGAAAAGATCAAAGTCAAGTCCGGAGGAGTCGCAGCACTAGTCACTTTGATTGCAGGTTTTGTAGAGCCCGATGAAGAAGAGTTCAAGAAGGCTCCAGCAAAATCTAGAATGAAGGTTCTGGCTGTAGGCTCATCGGCAAACGTGGTATTCTCTTTCTTGGTCGCTGGCCTACTGCTAATACATCCATTCTTCGCTGTGGGATTACCCACACCTATTCGCTCTACCTTTTACGGTGATCTGTCCGGAATTCAGATCAGCGGGTTAGCTGAAGGCAGTGGAGCCGCCATTGCCGGAATTCGCGTTGAGGATGTAATAACACACATCAATGGTGTACCAGTTACCTCATTTGACAGTTTCAATCTAAAGCCTGGTGAAACCGTGTCTGTGAGCATTCTGAGGGGAACAGAGGTTATTCTATTTCAGGTCACAACGCAGGCATCAGTTAGAGATCCGACTAAAGGGGTGATCGGGATAACTTCAGCTTTCCCTTACTATCCCCCTCGAATCTCCTTAGGTTTCATTTGGCCGATCCCAGTGATGCTGTTCCTGTTCTGGCTGTGGTTTCTATCGTTTAACATTGGTCTTTTCAATATGCTTCCCTTCTACCCTCTTGACGGAGACGGTTTCTTTAATGCTCTAATTGGAACCAAACTCTCTGAAAGCAGCCGTCATTTGCTTAGAGTCTCTGTTAACGGCTTCGCATTAGCTCTGCTAGCCGCTAACCTCATAACTACCTTTCTACGTGCTGGGTTCATAACGATCTAGTTGAATGAAGCCAGAACTTGTATAAAGTGTGAAAAGCCAGCCATTTTCCACCGACGTTATTCTGGAGAATCGCTTTGTTCTAATCATTTCAAGGAATCAATTTTAGAAAAGACGAAGAGAACCATAGCAAAATATGGTCTTCTAGGATATGGAGACAGAATTGCCGTAGGCGTTTCCGGCGGGAAGGATAGTACTTCTCTCCTGAAAATTCTGTCTGGAATCTGCCAAGAACATCATTCAGAGATCCATGCGATCACGGTAGACGAAGGAATTCCGGGCTATAGAGACGAATCACTCGAATATGTCCATACTGTGACCGAGAAGCTCGGTGTTCCACTTGTTGTATTATCCTATCAAGAGCTTTACGGCTTCACCCTCGAGGAAGCTCTTGCAAACAGACAAATGAAAATCTCGTCATGCGCCATGTGCGGCCCTTTAAGAAGACGGGCACTTGACATAGGAGCTAAGAAGGTTAATGCAAACGTAGTTGCTACCGCCCACAACCTTGACGACGTGCTACAAACCTTCTACATCAATCTCCTGAGCGGTGATGTAGATAGGATTAGGTGGCTAACGCCTTCTCAAAAATCAAAGAGCGATTTTGCGACTAGAAGAATTAAGCCCTTCATGGAGATTTACGAGGATGAAATAGTGCTCTATGCGTATTTGAGTGACATTCCTTTCCAAAGCATTGCCTGCCCACATTCTCACGAGGGCATTAGGTCTGAGATCAGGGCATGGCTCAACTTAATGGAGTCGAAGCATCCGGGCATCAAGTATAGTGCCTTCAAGACGGTGCTAGCAATAGCCGACGGTCTTAACCTGAGGAAGGGGAAGGTGGTACAAACCTGCCGGAACTGTGGGATGCCGTCAACCTCTCCTTTGTGCAACGTGTGTCAGACAATTCAGATCGTGACGCCGAATAGGTAAAATAGGCAACTGGATTTCTTGCGATGTGCGGCGATGGGGAGGGCCGGGAGGTCAGCCGTCTCCCGTTCCTGAAACCGGCTATACGCAGGGGCCAGCAATCCCCGGGTAAAGCCACTCCGATCGGAAACTCGCCCGTTCCGCGGGAATGAACTCACGCCGCAATGGGTGGTTGCAAGGGTAGGGTCCTTTCGAAGGGAAGGATACCGCACTGAGCCGCCGAACTCAGACAGGGCCGGGAGGCAGCATCTGTAAGGCGGGGCGGCTACGCTGTTGCGTCTACGTGGGCGACTTGGCTGAACGGGAGATGAGGTCCGGCTGGAGAGCGAAATCCGGTGAATCCGTCGCCGCGTTTCTCTTGCCAATCCTGTTTAGGAGATTAGAAGGAGATTTGGTCAGGGGCTTGGTGAAAACTTTTCTGAGGATGGGCCTGAACGTCCGCTAGCGTTTAAAAGATAGCCCTGTTCCTTGTTTTCACTAGCCGGGGTCGCCTAGCCTGGTAGGGCGCAGGCCTGCTAACCTTTCACAGAGAGTCTGTGACCCGTTTGGGTCTCGCGGGTTCAAATGGTGATCATCCTGGAAGTCCCGCCCCCGGCGCCAACACTTATTAGCGAAGGTTTGCCCGTGCGAAGACCGATGTACTTCG
>JAHFOH010000131.1 GCA_023266955.1 Nitrososphaerota archaeon | reverse complement strand
TCGTTTTAGCAAGCTTGAGAAGTAGTTCAGGCTTGATGTTAACACCGGTGTGTCTAGGAATGTTGTATACAAAGACTGGTAAGCTGACGGATTTAGCTACCGTTTCATAGTGTCTTACCAGAGCTTCCTCATCGGGCTGATAGTAGTAGGGGGCTACGCAAGCTATCGCCTCAGCTCCGATGCTCTCGGCGTGCCGAGCAAGAAGTACTGTGGTTTTCGTGTCTGCTGTTCCGATCTGGACAATCACTGGCACCTTATGCTTAGTCTCTTCTACTACGATTTCAGCCACTTTCTTTCTCTCGTCCAGTGTCATCAAAGGACCTTGGCCAGTGGTACCGCAAGGAAAGAATCCATTGACGCGTTTTTGAAGTTGGAATCTGACTAGTCTACGGAGTGCATCCTCTTTAACTGATTGAGTATTGTCAAAAGGGGTGATTAATGCTGTTATGACGCCTTCAACGTTAATCCTATTCGCCAATTTTTCTCTCAGGTCCTTTCACGCCAGCCAGAAAGCTTTCAATATCTGGAGGGGAGGGTGTGTTCTCGTTATCTCCCCGTGTGGTTGTAACTAGTGATCCGGCTACGCTGCCTGCCTCGAGGGACTTCTTTATTCGCCAGCCCTTCAGAATGCCTGATACGAATGCTGCTGCGAATGCGTCGCCAGCTCCTATCGGATCTACGACAGGAACTTCATACGCCCCGTGTTTGATGACTGTCCGGCCGGAAAACGCTATCGAACCTGCACTTCCGAGTTTGAAGACTACTAACGAGGGGCCTTTCTCCATGAGTTTCTTTGCTGCTCTATTCGGGTCTTTCTGTCCCACGAGTATGTTTGAATCATCGGGGTCGGTGAGTACGATGTCCACCTTTGGGATGATCGGAAGTAGAGTATTCCTAGCCTCGACGGAACTCCAAAGCTTTGGTCGAATATTCGTTTCAAGGGAGATCTTTGCGTTTGAATGATGAGCTAATTCAGCAGCTTTTTCCCAAGCGTCTCTACAGGATGAGCTTATGGCTGGTGTAATGCCCGTAAGGTGCAGTAATGTCGCCCCCTTTATGAAACTCGGCTTGATATCTTCAGGAGACAGTCGGCTGGCTGCAGACGCTGTTCTATAGTAGAACATTACACTCTTACCAGGCGTCGGGTAGCCTCTCTGAATAAAGTAGACACCGGTAGGAGCGCTATCATCTATGCGAATCTGTGAAACATCTACTCCTTCTCCCCGAAGAGTCGCCAGTATGCACTTGCCGAATTCATCACTGCCCACCCTTGCAATTAGTCCTGAGGTCAATCCCATTCTCTTGACACCGACCGCAAAATTCGCCTCGGAACCAGCGACGTGCCTCTCGAAATAGATTACGTGTCTCAGGGGTCCTATCGTGACTGCATTGAGCTGAATTAGTGGCTCCCCCAGTGTTACAACCTGCGGCATTAGATAATGAACGCGCTGACATAGACCTTACTTTAGGTTTCCTGAATCGCGCCTCCCGTAAAGTACCCCTAGACTTGGTATTGTCGATATTCGACTGTTAGTCGGCCACTAGAGCAAACGCCCTACACGGCCCACCTTCAGTACCAACAAAATTCAGCGGAGCAAAGACAAAGAAGGCTCTGTTAGTTTTCTTACCATCTAGAACTTCGCGGAGATTGCTTAATCCTTCAACGATGATTATGTCTCTATCAAGCAGCATGTTGTGAATCTCAACCGAGGAATACTTCGAAACAGGTCCTTGGGCGGGAACTGTGTCTGTCCAACCGGCGATGCTCATTGCTTCTGTTCCAACTGCCTTAATCCTCTTGTCAAGTAGAAAGTTGGAACCGGTGCTTCCTAGGTAGGGCCACTTGTAGAGATAATCGGTGTTGAAGCCCCTCCTGCTTGACCAGTCTGAGCAAAGCATTACCACATCGCCTTGCTTGATGATATCACTGTAATGTTCTAGGTCTTCCCCTGTTATTTCATCGCCAGGTTTCTTAGTTGTGAAATCTAGCACTACTCCTTCTCCCATGTAGTTTTCTAGCGGATACTGATCAGTCGATTTCCCTCCGGGAATGGAATGAAGCGGTGTATCCACGTGAGCACCGATATGCATGTGCATGTAGGTGATGACGTTGATTGTGTACAAGTCTCTCGCCGCTTTCTTGATGGCTTCGAATCTGAGATCTGACAAGGTGGGCCAACTCGGCATTCCATTATAGAGAGTAGGGCTGAGGTCTATTACTCGCCTTATCCTCAAATCCGTCACCGGCCTTAATAGCCTAGGTAAACCGTCTTCGTTTGCGTAAAGAATTCGATCGCTTGTTCTCCTTGCTCTTTGAAACTTTGGGAACTTGATTTCTTGATACCCCCGTAGGGAACCTGCAATTCGAGTCCAGTTGTAGGCTTGTTTACCTTGACTACTCCTGCTTGGACCCTCGCTGCAAATTGATGAGCCTTCTTTAGGTTAGTGGTGCAGATGCTAGCTGATAACCCATATTGTGAGTTGTTTGCAATCTGGAGTGCGTCCTCAAAGTTTTCCGCCTCAACAATCGCGAGAACAGGACCGAAGATTTCCTCTTGGGCAATTCTCATGCCGGGGGCTACATCAGTAAATATGGTTGGCTCCACAAAGTATCCGTTCTGAAATTCACGTCCCTGCGGGATTGCTCCCCCAAGAATTAGCTTCGCACCCTCTTCCTTTCCAATTCTGATGTACTCAAAATCAGTATTTCTTTGAGCTTCACTGACGGCTGGACCCATATCCACATTCTCATCCAGGCCGTTACCAACTCTGATTCTACGGGTTCTGCTTAGGAGTTTCTCAATGAAAACACCCGTAACCCCCTTTTCCACAATCACCCGACTAGTAGCGGTGCAAGCTTGACCGGTCAGTCCAAATGCCGCTTTCACAACTATTTCAACTGCTTCATCCAAGTTTGCATCTTCGCAGACCACTGTCGGATTCTTTCCTCCCATTTCAAGTTGGGTTCTGACTATACGTGTGGACGAACAAACTTTGTTGATCCTGCTTCCAACATCGTAGGAGCCGGTGAACGTTATTGCACCCACATTCGGGTTCATTATCAGCTCCTCGCCTACGGTGTTGCCAGGTCCTGTTAGGAAATTGATCACTCCCTTAGGGAGACCGGCTTCGTCTAGAGCCTTAACGAGCTCCATGGCGATTATTGGCGTTAGTGAGGCAGGTTTGAAGACGACTGTATTACCCGCAACTAGAGCTGGCGCTATCTTCCAAGCGGGGATGGCGATAGGGAAGTTCCAAGGTGTAATTACAGCTACTATTCCGAGGGGCGATCTCGTAGTGTAGAGAAGCGTGTTCTTCTCCATAGATGGGGCTGTTTCTCCCTTCAGGCGAAACCCAAGAGATCCATAGAACCTGAAGATGTCGATGGCTCTAGCTACTTCTCCTCTGCTCTCTTTGATTGTCTTCCCCTCTTCCCTAGTGAGACTGATGCTGAGATCTTCTGAGCGATTCTCCATTATGTTAGCTGCTCTCAACAGTACCTTTCCTCTTTGTGGCGGCGGCGTATCTGCCCATGGTGAGAAGGCCTTAGCCGCCTCTTCAATCGCTTCAGCGGCTTCGTCCTTTCCAGACCGAGGAAAGTACGCTATGATTTCTTTCGTGGCCGGATTCTCATCTACGATAAGATCTTCAGTCTCAGGTGACGTCCACTTCCCTCCAATGAAATTTCCAAAGATTCTCTCGCTCTCAAGTCTAGGTTTAGGCATCTAGATGATTCGTGCCGTTTCTCCTTGCGGGATTTAACCAATTCGGGATGGAAGCAACACTTAGGGGCCTGACGCGAGAATCTTTCTCCGCTCGCCCAATCTGCGGGAGCAAGCAAGATATATTGTTGAGCGAGCCAACACTCGGACGTATTCCTATGGGGCAAGCTACGCTAGTCTCGGAAGAACTGCCCCCCGGCCTTATTGGTCAACGGCTGCGTAGGAAGGAAGATCTCCACCTTGTTACTGGGCAGGATCGCTACGTAGACAACATGCATCTCCCTGGCATGCTTCATGCCGCAATACTTCGAAGCCCCTATGCGCACGCACGGATTACTCGCATTGATACCTCCAAGACACTAGCTCATCCGACAGTGTTCCTCGCAATGACTGGCAGGGACATCGCGGATCAGATCAAATCGCTACCGATAGCGAAACCTTCAGAGAAGCTTCAGTCACCACCTCGTCCGGCTCTTGCAGTTGATACCGTAAACTATGTAGGTGAAGGAGTGGCTCTCTTGGTGTGTACCGACCGCTACACGACGCAGGATGCTTTGGAACTGATCGAGGTGGATTATGAACCTCTGCCGGCCGTCATGGATGCTGAAGCTGCAATGGAGCCACTAAGTCCGAAGGTTCACGATTGGCTGCCTGATAATGTAGCGTACCATGCGACAATAAGTGGAGGA
Source organism: Nitrososphaerota archaeon (assembly GCA_023266955.1). GTDB lineage: Archaea > Thermoproteota > Nitrososphaeria > Nitrososphaerales > JAHFOH01 > JAHFOH01. The sequence continues at coordinate 39 of JAHFOH010000131.1, read as the reverse complement.
GATTTGGACGCTGCATTCGCGAAAGCGGACAGAATTCTT
>JAHFOH010000130.1 GCA_023266955.1 Nitrososphaerota archaeon | reverse complement strand
CTGTGGCAGCTCATACATTGCGATCCTTCGCTTATACTCTACGATCCGACTCTTTCCGACCTGAAAAAAAGAATTGAAGAGGAGAGGAAGGACAGGACGTTCCGATGGAAGCGCTCTACCGAACTCAGAACTGACACAAATCACAAACCCGTCAAGGGGGAATCGATGAATACTGCCTCCTTGCACTCCATCATTTACACTTCGGGGTCTACCGGGACACCCAAGGGTGTAGAGATAACATTCTCAAATCTACTCTGGCACGCTATCTCCTTCGGAATCCGACATGGTGCCTCCTCCTCAGATAGATGGTTGGTTGTTCTGCCCCTGTTTCATGTCGGCGGGTACGCAATAATATTCAGGAGTGTTTTGCACGGTAGCAGTATCATTCTTCACCCCGGATTTGAAGCAGCAAATGTGGCAGAATCCCTTGACCGGGACAGGATAACTCTTGTTTCGTTCGTTCCGACAATGTTGGCGAGAGTCTTGAAGTTACACCGCAAACCATTCTCTCCTGACCTAAGGCTCATCTTCCTTGGGGGATCTCAGACTCCCCGTTCTCTGCTACGTGTTATTCTAAAGAGGAGACTACCTGTCGTTCTGACCTACGGCATGACCGAGACTTGCTCGCAGGTGGCAAATTCCCCCGTTGACTATTTGGCAGACCTAGATGAGAATTCTTACCGCACGATGTTCCCTACCACACTGGCAATAGGAAGTGGGGAAGTCATGGTGTCCCAACCTAGGAAGGTAGGAGAGATATTGATTCGCGGGCCTACCCTCTTTAGAGGGTACTGGCGTAATCCAAAGGTGACATCAGCAGCTCTTAAGGACGGATGGTTCCACACGGGTGACCTCGGATTCTTGGACGCCCAAGGAGGCATAGTTGTTTTGGGAAGGAAGGATGATATGATGATAAGCGGAGGCGAGAATATCTATCCTTCCGATGTTGAGTCTTCTCTGCGTCAGCATGAAGCGATAGAAGATGTAGTTGTCATAGGGAGAGAAGACCGAAGATGGGGGCAGCGAGTGGAAGCAGTGGTGAAGGTTAAGCAAGATTTCAATCCGCCCTCTGCTTCCAAACTAACAAAATTTCTCCGGGAAAGGATTGGAGGTTATAAGATTCCAAAAGTCTACCATTTTTGGGCTTCAATTCCTAAAACTCGAAGTGGAAAGGCAAGGAGAGACGTTGTCAGGGAGTTGGTAGAAAGAGGAGAAGAGTGGCAAGAACGCAAGGAGGGAACCAAGTCCAAATGAAGATCGGACAGCTTCTCAGGTTGGCCAGGGTTCCTACTCTGGCTGCGACGGCAATCCCCCTGATGGTTGGAGGAGCTCTGGGCCTGTCTGAAGGAAAGTTCGATCCATTGAGCTGGCTTGACATCTTCACAGTCGCGCTACTCTTGCAGGTCGCGACAAACGCATTGAACGAATATGGAGACTACCGACATGGAATAGACAGGGCTCCTTCCCCAGGTTTCGCAGGTCTCATAGTCTCCGGAGAGACTTCGGCCAGGTCGATCCTCTTTGTTGCGGCGACATGTTACGCCGGGGCATTCGTCCTGGGAATGACTCTGGTCCTGACCAGGGGAATTCTCATGCTTCTGTTCGGAGTAGTAGCAATTCTAGCAGGGATTTTGTACTCTGAGGGTCCTTTCCCCCTATCCTCGACGCCCGTGGGCGAATTGCTTGTTGCCGTGGTCATGGGACCAGTCGAAGTCGTCTCTGCCAATCTAGCTGCTTCTGGAGAGATATCGACCTTGGCCCTCATCTTTTCGATTCCGGTGAGTTTGATGATTTCATCTATTCTCTTAACTAACAATCTACGCGATCTCGATAAGGACCGCGATCATGGTAGACGGACTCTTGCAGTGTTGATCGGAAGGAAACTCGGTTCTGTCATTCTGTTTATGCTGATCATGTCCGCCTTCCTTTGGTCTCTCCCTGTTTTCCTTCTGTTTTCCATTTCTCCGTCGGTTTTTCTAATCTGGCTTGCATTCCCCGCGGCTCTATGGAGTTTTTCGGTCCTGATGAGCGGTAGAGCATGGCCTAAGTCAGTTGCAATGACATCAAGACTGGCCACACTCGTTGGAGCATTGCTCACTCTTTCGATTCTCTTCCCTTTCTGAGCTGATAGGGCTGTAAGAGTTTTCACTTGCTCCTACCTCAATGTAACTGTCAAGAAAGCATGCCTCAGGTTTACTTCAGGTCGATACTCCCCCCGAACATATCAACACTTACTCTGCCTTCCGAAGTTTAATGAAATGCGATCACTCAAAAGCACCGGCTGCAGAAGATATGGTCGGCACTTACGTTAATAAGGCGCGGATCATGAGCCAAATCTAGCTGAGTGGCCGGTTTGGAAACAGGTAGAGGTCTTCAAGAAACGTGGGAGGAGGTTGCGGAAGTCCTCTCCAAGATTGTGCCTGTTTATGACAAGATGAACCGGCTGATGTCTCTCGGTCAAGACATGAAGTGGCGACGCGAAGGCCTGCTCATTGCACTGCGGCCCGGAGACACGGTTCTGGACGCGGGATGCGGTCCTGGAGTCATGAGCGAATTGGCTTTGCAATTGATCCGCGATCTCCGAATAACTCTGCTCGACCCATTAGATGTAATGCTCGACGCAGCGAAGTCTAGAGTCAAGGATCCCTCTTGCATTTTCACCAAGGGTTATTTTGAAGACCTGGCCTTCCCTGATGCTAACTTTGACGTAGTGATGTGCGGGTTTTCTTTGAGAGACGCCAAGAATCTGGACAGAGCCATCAGCGAGATCAAGAGAGTACTTAAGCCCGGGGGAAAACTCCTGCTAGTCGATCTCGGAAAGCCTGACAACCCGGTCACCCGTTGGCTAACTGGAGGCTTCTGGCGCATACTTGTCCCACTAATAGCTATTGCAAGACTGGGTAGAACTGGACTACTCTACTCCGCCCTTTACAAGACCTACAAGAAGCACCCTACGAACAGTCAGCTTCTAGCCAAGCTTAACACCTACTTCAGAGACGCAAAGATGATCTCAAGAATGGGGGGAGGGGCTGTTATAATCACCTGTTCGAAACAGAACCACCCGTAAGACAGGAAAACGTTCGCCAGCCTCAGTGGGGTGATTCGCCGCAAATTTCTTGATGCCAACAGGCACGCTCTTGTACCTGGGGGCGAACAGCTCATGATCAAACTGACGGGGTATGAGCCTGTCCATTAGTAAGCTCTTAAGGTGAAAATGCTTGCTACTGGCGCGCACGTTATGTATGATTTAAGACTTCGGAGCTGAAGGGCCTCATGATTCTGCAGTCTGATCACTCAAAGCACTTGTATCCAAACTAATGCTATGCACCTGTCTATGATTGGAGTTTTCGTGTTATGTAATGGAGACAGAGTGAGGGAGTGAGATTTCGGCATTAATTTAGGGGTAACTCGCGACCTGAACCGAATTCCATTTCAGGCAATGATATTCAGTGCTTATTTCATAGATACCTCTTCAGTAGTTTACAAGGTCTTCAGGTCTAACGATTGAACCGGGTCTTTCGCCTTGCTGATACCCTAGGTACGAGCAATACAGATATCTCAGAGCTCTCAACGACCGTCCTCGAGGCACTGCTCAACGCCTTTAGTTTCGCAATTCCTTTCAAACCATGAAATCCAACAATTATCATTTCGACTCCCATCTAATTCGCGACCTCCACGATCTTCTCCGCAGGATCTCCAATTTCGATACGTGTTGAGTATCTAATTCCCATTCAAAAAGAAGAAAAGGCTGTATAGTGATTCAGAAAAAAAAGAAAGAGGATGAGCGACAGATCGCTCGTTTCTATTTCATCGCATATACCTTTCCGTGGAACTCTCCCTTAGCTTGGTCGCCTGAGCCTTCTACCCAACCCTTTGTGGTGTTGAGCCACGCCAGTTTCGGTGATTGAGTCATGAAGACAACATCTCCTTCCCACGACGCGGTAGTCGGACCTGTAGATTTTCCCGTCCCTCTACCATTGACGACTATGAAGTCACCATCTTTAGTCACCTCTATCCCCTTTGTCTCCCACTCGCTGGTGCCATCTCTCTTCTGGAATACGCTGACAGTCTCCATGTGAGTTGCATTATACTTACCTGTGAGCTGGCCCTGATCATTTATCTCCATCCTTACGCCCATGGGGGTGATCTCCTTGATTGTCGTTGTGACCGTTTTGCCGTGAATCTCTCCGAGAAGTTCTCCTTTTTGTTTTTGAGCTTGCATAATTTCTCAGCTTGTTCAATCGGAACCCTCCTATTTTAGCTCTTGTGTTAAACCTGAGATCATCAAATCCCTGACGAATTAGCTATATTCTATTGTGAATTTCAGTCGCCGTGCTAATAAACCAAGAAAGTAACTACATGCGGAATGGAAGCTGGACCGAGGCTGGATTTGGAAGGCGAATTTCCAGAGTTCCCTGGTGGGAACGAAGCTGATGAACTTAAGATGATCGA
>JAHFOH010000129.1 GCA_023266955.1 Nitrososphaerota archaeon | reverse complement strand
ATCGGCATCCTTTTCATCGCCTACCCTCATAGCTAGCTTATCGATGAGGTAGGCGACAGTCGCAAGAGTCCGGTCCTGTTGCTCCTCAGCCCCTAATCTACGCTGAATGAGCTCGCGTACTTGGCCGATGCGCTTGCTTAACCTAGCAGCATTTTCGTACTTCGCCCTGTCACGCTGTTGCCTAATGTGCGATTCATCAGAGAACCATACGTACTTCTCTTTTTTCGTTAGTTTGTCTATCCAACGCGCAATCCACATAGAGTCTTGGTCATGCACTATTCCTGCCCACTCGCCGGCAGGAATAGGCGCATTTTCATCTAGGTTGATTGTGACGTCTTGTGGGAGAATTCGAGGCTTCCATCGGCCTCGCAACGGATGGGCTCCGCGACCTATGAAAATACCTGGAGGCTCCACCATCCAATTTGCTATGGGTGTGGGGTGACCGTCAAGGGTAGCGGAGCCAAGCTGGTTTCTTAGCTTCTCGCGATCAGACTTGCGCCTGGAGGAGAGCTGTTTACGCAAAACAGGATCATTCTTTCTCGTCTTCTCCTCTTCGACGAAACGCTCAACTTCGGAAAAGTCGATTTCATCCATTTCAACCCTGCCGAATTTTTCAGGGAGTGTAGTGAGGAAATCGTGAAGGAAATTAGCCCGAAAGATCGAGTCCTCCACATAGGGAGTCCCTTTCTTTCTCACCCAAGCCAGGACTCTCTCCTCGGCTTCAGGCGAAAGTGCCACGCGCTCATGCCTAATGGTGAGAGAGAGGTGGTGGGGCTCATATGGATCGGGAAAAGCGACGCCGTTATGACGTAGAGTCGACCACTTCAGGGGTTATCACCAATGCAAGCTGCGAAGTGAATAGGAGGAAGTGTATCTGTGTAAAATCCTCCCTGACTGATGGAAGTTAAGTTTTGTGAATTCAGCGCATCCGCCCCCTCACTCCGCCATTTCAAAGCCACTCTAGCAACACGGTATTAAGTTTAGAAACTAAAATTTCCTAGACATTAAGATTGCATCTTCTCCGTTAGGGTAGTACATTCTCAAAATGGCTGTTTGTCGGAATGAAAATTTTCGGTAGAATTCAATAGCGTCCTCGTTTTTTGCACTAACCTGCAACTCCACGATGTTAACTTTGCCTGATAGTTGATTTAGCGTTGCTTCCAATAACCTTCTGCCTACACCCCTTCTTCTATACTCCGGTGATACCGCAATTGACACTATCGTCCCAAGTTTCCTCTGATTCGTGAATATCAGGTACCCGATAATCATACCTTCTTTCTCAGCCACTAGGAAGCCGCTGGCCCCCTCAGTTAGGAAGTGCGTGAAGAGCGATCTGTCGTATGGATTCGGGAAAGAGGTTTTCTCTATCTCTAGTATTTGGTCCAGATCTTCAACCCTGCATTTTCGTATGGTAAAGTTGATTTCATTTTCTGGAGACGTACTGATTTCCCTTGATGTGGAAGCGCCAGAGCTTATCCGTTCCAACCTTGATTCCAACCCGTGGTGTCGAGACTATTTCAAAATTCTTCCGTTCATGAGCCGACGCAACAAAAAGGTCTTTCCCGTTGACTACGTCATAGCCGTTCAAATCAGCCCCAATCTTAAGGGCCTTCGTCAACTTCCCCGGACCATTTGTGAGATCAAGAATTCTTCCTACGCCTCGGTTTGTCTTCATGATTTCTATTCCAGCTATCGGTTCGAGGGCCCGCATTAGTACCGCTGCAGGAACCCCCTCCGCGTCTGAAACAATATTGAGGCAGTAGTGGTTTCCATAGGTGAAGTAGACGTACGCTACTCCAGGCTTTCCGAACATGACTCGATTTCTCGGTGTTCTGCCTTTGTAGGCGTGACTAGCCGGGTCATCAGTTCCACCATAGGCTTCCACCTCCACAATTCTCCCAATAAGCTCGTCAGAGTCAATGTGACGAACAAGATATTTTCCGAGAAGATCTTGAGCTACCTGCAGAGCAGGTCTGGAATAGAAACCTCTAGGCAGGATTCGCAGATGCGTCTCGCCTCTCGTTACCTCGCTGAGTTCCGTGGCTTGTAGCGCTTCACATAGCTGCGCCATTTCGCTTTATCAAACCTCTTCTCCATGATAGGCATTTCCTCCAAAAATTCTTTCTCCAAATCCACCCCAAGCTGGTTAGCTAGTTGGAGGAACAGTGAGAAAGCTTGACCGAACTCTCTTCCTAGATCACCTTCTAGCTCGTGCCCCAATCCCTTAACTTTGTAACCTTCTTCAAACAGGATCTGCCTGCCGATTTCACCCAGTTCCTCAGTAAGATGGACGTACACTAATGAAGCTGGAAATTTATGCCAATGTCGTTCTTTGTCAAATCGACGCTTCAGCTCTTGGATCTGACTAAGGTGCATGAGCAGAGCTGGAATTAGGAATCTGTCGCTACTTATAGCTGCCTTTGTTTTCAGAGTTTCCTGAGTTTGATATGTAAAACTCCGTTGACGTAGGACGTGTCCAGGATCTCCGAATTCGTTGGAAGAGTCACTTCCTTCTCGAAGTTGTTGCCACCTTTAACGGTAAGCCTTCTTTCGTTAACCGTTGCATTGACGTTTTCTTCGGGACCAGGGACCTCGCCCACTAAAGTCATCTCTTCGCCGCTGTCGAGAAGCTCATAGCTCCACTGTTTCTTGGGTAAACTTCTAGGGAACAATTCCTTCCTAGCCATCTTTCTGAATTCTCTCAACCAGTATACCAGTAATCCCACCGCAAGGCCTCCGAGAATTATTCCTAGTAATCCCCTCTGGATCCTCACAACCAAAGTAAGGATAACACCGACGACGACGATCCCGATTATGAGAACCGCAACTGAGATGATGTCGGTGATGTCAGTCTTCAGTCGGGTTCTTCGCATCTTAACCTACTCCAGCGAGATCGTTATGAATCTCAGCTCCACGACCCCATTAATATTTAGTAGGACGCCGAAGTTTACCTTTTCGTTCTCGGTCGATAGAAGTACTTGCTTAACATTGAAGCCCTTAACCCATTTTTGTATGAAGGAGTTAATCAAGTTCTCTGCGTCGGGGCGTTGGTCTTCGGAGACATAGGTTGCCCGTCCTTCATTAAATGTGACATCTGCGTTGATAGCTGTAGGCTTCACAATCTGTATCCCTTGCGCTTCGAACAGCTTTGTCAGAATCTCCAGCCTCTGCTCTTTTCCTACGCTGGGCGGAGCGGTAAGTCCGCTTAACTCAGCCAAATATGACTTAAAGGCTTCTTCAGGCGTGGAGCCTAGGCCAACGAAGTAATCGCCTTCAAACGCTGCTCCAACTACGGCTACAGTTCCAAGTTGACTGACTACTCCGCCAGTGCCAGCCGTATACACTGGGATGAAGTAGACGTCATGGTCGCCAACTCTCATCAGAATGTTATCTCCTATCCTAGGTTGACGGAGGAGCGTCTTCAGTTGTGCGAACTCTGAGTTCCTATCCAGCGCCTCGAGGACAGCAGAAGGACCTAGGAGCTTCGTCTCGGCGGCAAGGGGCACCTGATAGAAGATCATCTGACCAAGATTCGGGTAGTCATTTCTCACAACCATATAACCCGCTAAGTTTCGTCCAGCTCCTCCCGCCAGCCGCTCAAGGGAAAGCAGGCCGATGAATTCCGGCTTCCCGAACTCAGGAGGCTTCGCCATGATGTAGTAGGTGTCTAGGCCTTTGGGCACTTCATAGAACTCCTTTGCAACTATGAAGGTGTCAGGTGTAAGAACGTGATAGAAGTTGTACATTCCCACCCGCCATTCGAAGAGCTCTTCTGGATATCTTAGCTGTGTCTTCAGCCAGTCGGGGATCTTGGAGGTTAAGCATGCACAGTCGCCATAAACTGTCCTGAATAGCTGTGTGAAATAATCATCTCCCACTGTTATGATTTGGATGCTGCCATTGTAGATATCTATCAAGGCATAACCGACGAGTCTCTTAAACTCGTTCTTAACACTCCACGGTACGTGCTGCGTTTCTAAATTCACTATCAGGGGCATTAGCCAGTAAGTCTGCTTGCCATCACTGACTGGAAGGATGTCTACGCGACGGTCATTCATTTGAAATTCAAAGTAGGGGAAGAGGAGTTGCATCCTGTCGTATACATCACGATATCTCAGCACATGAACAATCTGGTCTCTAAAGCCCAGAAGGAAGTTGAATTCAAAGATCCAACTTAAAGGAGGAGAAACATCTATTCCTCCCGTTCCGTCGTAGAAGAATCCGCCTACCTCAGCGCTTGTTTCTCTTCCCACGGGATATGCTGACCATACTTCGCGGAATAAACCGCCTTCACCATAGTAAATTCTCCTCTGCTTGAAGAATTCAGCTGAATCCACCACCTTACCATCGGTGGCGCCGAGAAGTAGGTATCCTGCAGGAACATGAGTGTATGACAAATGTTCGCTATACCATCTATCTTCAGGTCTGACTGAGGATGGCAGTACCGTCTTCAGGGACGCACTC
>JAHFOH010000128.1 GCA_023266955.1 Nitrososphaerota archaeon | reverse complement strand
CTTGGATAGAACGTTCAGCGAAGCGTAGATAAGATAGGCGAACCCACTCCTTGGCGTTTTGGCTCCCCCAACCTTCAGGTGAGGTATCCCCTTCCTGTCAGCGAGTTTCTCCAGAGAGCCCCCAGATGATATTACAACCAGATTAGCTCCTCTATCCCTTGCCTGCTTGAAGCAGGACAGAACCTCCCTCGTCTCCCCGGAGTAGCTGACCAATAATACAAGAGAATTCTTATTCACGAATGCAGGGAGGAGGAAGTCTTTCACAACGACGAAAGGTTTCTTCCAAAATGGATTCAGCCAGTCTGAGAGAACATCACCGGCTGTCCCTGATCCTCCCATCCCGACGTAGACCAGCGCATCGAATTCTCTTCTAGGTGAGTTGAATGAAATTTTGAGAGCTTCTTCAGCCTGTCGTACCCACTGTTTGTAATCTTTGTGAAGACCGCTTTCATCGTATCTGAGGACATCCTGTAGACTCAGCATCTATTACTGTGGTTTTGAATGACGTTTATAGCTCTGAGAATAGAACTTGTCACTTGCGCTGGAGATTTTAGTTTAAGGATTATCGAAGCAGACTCTTAGCCCACGACTGAAATGCTTTAGATGGAGTTTTAACGACCTGATCGTTCCGCGACCTTTGCTCGCATGGGAGTTAGCAGCAAACCTGCTTCGCTGGCAGCTAGGGGTAGTGCTTTCTTCATGTTCAGTATCTCTACGCCGATTACCTCTCCGTGTGCATCGTAATCTACGACATAGTCGATGCCGTTCGATCTAACTTTCTCAGACTTCGCAACTTTGCCCTTCGACAACTGGTAATACATAGCGTTAGCTTATGTGTCGAAGCTGATGTTTACGTTCCCAGAGACCATGAGCGCATCACAGGAAGTAAGCAGTCTTCACCATAAACTTGTCTTGTTTCGGAATCCATTAGACCATGACTTCAAGGCCTTTGCCGTCACTCTTCGACCTGAAAATCCACTTGTTCCTCTCATCGCAAAGCCTCTCTTTCTCGGCGTCTTGCCTTCTTTGACCGTCGTGACACTTGAAGTGTAGTCAAGGACTCTTGAAAAGAGAGCTAGGCGGAAAGACTAGGACTCCTTCACAATCTTACTCAACTCGAGAACCCTCCGGAGTCCATCGACGTGTTGCCAGAAGACAGCGGGAGAAGCTCTCCCGAATGCCATGAGTAGCTCTGTGGCGAGCGAGCTTTCTATCCTCTGGAGGGAATCAAGTAGCACTTTTCTTTCTTCGTCTTTCAAGCTTTCCCAGCCCCTTAATGATAAGCCTCGTTCGCTCGGCAAGCTGGTCTTCGGTCATTTCCATGATCATCTTCGCGGCCTCCTCCACGCTGTATACCCTCTTCTCCCCCATGTTCAACCACGTTAGACCGTTCGTCGATCCATATAGAGTTTAACCCATTGGACCTTTCCAACTGAAGGATTGATTTCCTGGGACGAAGTGAAATAGACTTCCAAGCAGTTTGGCTACCATCACTTGGGAAATCCCTCTCTCACCAATTCTGGTTCGGGCGTGCTTAGTGAAGATTATCTTGGAAGTCGTACTTCGATTTGCTAAAGCAAGGTAGTCGAGGATTTTGCCTAATCAGAATGAGTTAACATGCTGTACATTCTAGACCGTGACTATTAGGCAACGAGCTTCTGGGGAGAAGCTTTAGCCTAGCCGTTAGCGAATCCTACATCCCTTTGAGCAAATCTGTGGTAAGATAACGTTGACCGCTGTCAGGAAGAATTGTAACAATCTTATCTCCATCCATTCGCTCTGCAACCTTCAATGAAGCTAATACATTCGCCCCACTTGAGATGCCGCAGAACAGACCCTCCTCTCTAGCAAGTCTTCTCGCCATCATAACAGCATCTTCTCCAGGGATGGGAATGATTTCATCAATTAGATCACGTCTGAGAATGTCGGGAATGAAGCCGTCTCCAATCCCCTCGATTATATGCGTACCCCATTTTCCTCCCGATAAGATGGCGCATTCAGCTGGCTCAACTGCAACTATCCTGCATTTTGGATACTTCTTCTTGATGACTTCAGCTACTCCTGTTAATGTTCCTCCTGTTCCAACTCCAGCTACGAAAGCACCTATTCTTCCTGAGATTTGATGGATTATTTCTTTTCCTGTTTGATGATGTGCTAGAACATTATCTTTGTTGCTGAACTGACCTGCAACCCAGATTCTCGAATCCCGTTTAGCCATTTCAGATACTTTTTTGATGCATTTGTCTACGTCACTCTCTCCTCCCGGTGTGAAGATTAATTCAGCTCCGAATAGTTTGATGATCCTCTTTCTCTCTTCACTCATGCCTTCGGGCATCACTATGATCATTTTGTAGCCTTTGAGTTGGGCCATCATTGCGAATGAAATTCCTGTGTTTCCTGTTGTGGCTTCTACTATAATGGAATTTTTCTTGAGAGTGCCTTTCTTCTCCGCTGATTCAATCATGTATTTGGCTATTCTGTCTTTTACGCTTCCTGTTGGGTTGAAGAGTTCTAGTTTGGCGTAGATTTTGGCTTTCAGATTTCGTCCTATTCTTTTCAGCTGGACGATGGGTGTGTCTCCGATGAGGTCTACGATGGATTCCGCTGTCTTCAATGTCTGATTAGGTGTGGGGGCGTATGTGATTTATTCATTCGTATGGAATTGAAGAAGGATTCAGCTGTCTGCAATCTAGCTTGATTTGGTAGATGAATGTCATTTACTTGTTCTCATTGGGTTGAAGACTGTTAATCCGAACTAACGGAATCGTTCTAGCCAGTGCTAGCACATCCCCAGCCTTCAGGGGCATGCAGGGAGTTGGTCTAAGGGCGTCTTATTCGTTCAGCAGTGGTCTAGAGATTGACGAAGGCTAGCCCGCGCCCCGTGAGGAGGGTCCCGCCGAAGTCGAACTTGATTGTGCATATGGGATGGTGACCGTCAACGGCTAGGCCACTGGAGGCGCTTACCTTCACGGGCACTCCGACTAAACTTGGGTCTGCGGAGTCTTCAACTTCCCCTTCGAAGCGTATGGCATCTTTACCACCGTCGTTTACCGGCGGTATGTGTGTGAGGCCGCCCTTTGTGAGCTTGAGCAAGCACCAGCTGGGGTTTCGTCCCTTGTTCTTCGCACTATTGTTTAGGACAACTGGTGCACCGGGGTCGAAGTCGAAGCCGCGCCCCGGAGTGGTAAGGGTTTGGACAGCGCCGGTTCCTACATTCGGTACTTCATGATTGAGACTTCCTGCCTGGACGAAAAAGATACCAAGGGATGCAGTGCCAACATAACCGTGGACGTAGGCGTGTGATGAGGTGGGTTCTGTCGCACTGGCCGGACGAGCTCCTCCTAGGCTGAGGGCTGCTGCACCGGCTGTGAATAGTCCCATTGACTTTAGGAGATCGCGTCGACTTACTCCCTTCGACCTCCCTTCTTCTAGCTTCACGGTCCTTTTCATTTAGTATCCTCGCAACATTTGTCAGTGTTTTTTTCTTATTTAACTACGACGGAATAAGAATTTGGAGAGATTATCGAAATGTGTACGGGTTCCTACATACGGTAGTAGGTTATCATCAAATCTTATCTCTCCAGAGTGAAGAATCATACACGTTTCTCCACATCGTATGCTGATAGTATGGAAAATCCGCCTAGATGTTCGCATGCTAATTTCTAGTGGTTCTAATGTCTCTCAGAGATAATGTAAACGATCAAGGTGCACGCTTGATTGCTCCTGGCACGTCTTGTAATGCTACGGGCTCCGATGGCGTATGCAGCGCCCACACTGTTGCGATTTCCGGTAGATTTCTTGCTATTCTCTTCAGTTGCATTAGCGGTGTGTTTCCGATGAGATCTATGATAGATTCTGCGGTCTTCAAGGTATGTTAGTAGTAAGATAAATTGTATGTGATTTATCCGTTCATGTGTGATACTTCGGGTTTATCGGAAGACTGCACCCAATCTAGTAATGAGAATCCTAGATACTTATTACGTGGGAAGACAACTGGACAGCATAAACTAGCTACGGCGATTGCCGAATTTCTTTTTACCCTTCATCTTATTTTGTCGCCTACGTTTCAAACATGGTGCAAACAGTCTGTGAAGACTAGTCTTCACATAATGTAAGGATGGCTAATAGATACGTAAGGCTAGCTGCTAGATTTGGCTTGTCGTGGCTCATCTTCGACTTGTCCCTAAGCATCGGATTCATTCTGGGGTTTGTTATCGGTAGAATGCTGGCTTTAGCCTAATCTGATCTTAGCCAAGAATTCATCATAACTTCTGCTTCAACATAGATGAGCTCGCAGGTCTAGTATCTATAATCGAAAATCCTCCCTCGTAGTGTGAAATGTTCTAACCGGCGTTGTCCGGGCTGAAGACTTCATGACGGAGGTCGGAATACTCTGGAGAAGGTGGAAGCTGAAGTAGTATTAGGCACCAAGGTCATCATCGATCATCTTAAGCAGAGATGCACGCCCGCG
>JAHFOH010000127.1 GCA_023266955.1 Nitrososphaerota archaeon | reverse complement strand
TTATCTTATCCGCCTTGTACTGCTTTCGAGAGGAGTCCAATAGATCTTCATTCAGAGGTAGGGTTTCAAGCCGGATCTCAGGATAGTAATCATACAACCTCACTGCGGCTTCAAGCTGTGATGAGAAATGCATCGGCTCACTCCCGCCTACAGGCATTATCGTAATCTTGTTTTTAGACGGTAAATTTCTCCCCAACCGTTGGAGCGTATGTGTTGAATCCAAATTTCTCCCGTATCTCCTGCGCGAATGTTAGACAGCTCTCCTCCTCACCATGTATAGTGAGCACTTTGGGCTTCCCTTTGATATGACTGAACATTTCAAACAGCTCTTTTCGGCCGCTGTGAGAGGAGAAGTCGAATCTTCGAATCTCAGCCTTCACTTTCCTCGGTTTGCCATTCACCAGGGTTAGGCCTTTGTCAAGGAGCGTTCTACCAGGCGTCCCTGGAACCTGAAAGGATACGATGGCGATAGCATTTCTCGTATTCTTAGCGACTTCACTATTGTAGAAGACAGATGCGCCCCCTACAAGCATTCCAGCTGGAGAAATGATTACTGAAGGGGTTTTGACAAGCTTGTTCCTCTGACTCCAACCGCTTATTATCTCGAGACTCTCTATGCTCTCGCGGAAAAGCTTAGGATCTCTAAGAGATTCCTGGTGGCGAAAAAGAATTTCATTCGTCTTAAGAGCCATTCCATCCATAGCTACCAAGTGAGGGAAGTCGTGCGCTTTGAGTACGCAGGCGATTTCTTGGGCTCTTCCAACGGAGAAGGCTGGAACAAGAAGCGTTCCTCCTCTTTCTACGACTTCGTGAGCGAACTGGATGAATTCAGCTTCAACTGTCTCCCGCTTTGCATGGTCAGTTAATGCGTAGGTGCTTTCAGTTATTACTTCATCCAGTTCACCAAACTCCAATTCGGCACCCCTGATTAGGTTCGTCTCGTTGGCGTTGATGTCTCCGGTGTACATGAGTCTGTGGCCTCCATCTTCAAGGATGATAGATGCCCCTCCGGGTATGTGACCTGCCTCAAGGAGTTGTGCTTTGAACTCTCCGACTTTGAATTCTTCGCCGAGGGAGACTGGTTTCACCTTCTTCATCATATTGAGGAGGTCGATGTATTCGAAGGGTAGGTAGAAGCCCGATATTTTGAGGAAGTCTTCGATTAGCAGCTGTGTTATCTCGGCGGAAACCGCCGTGGTATACAGACTTGAGCCATCGCGAAGATAGAAGATTGGAGTGGCGCCAGAATGATCAAGATGGGCATGAGACAGAATTATGCCATCAATATCCTTCGGAGGCACATGCATTGGGAATGCTGGCTCTCTCAGTGTCATTGCTCCATAGTCTAGCAATATCTTCGTCTCTTTTCCTGAGACGAGGAAGGCAGATCTTCCGACCTGTCTAGCTGCTCCTAGAATGGTAATCTCCATGCTCGAAAGTCCTTGACGGTTTGACTCAGCGCTGGCATGCATCACTATAAGAGTTGCGGAGTCTTGAGTCTAATGCGAAAAGCGATTGACACTACTCTGAGCTAACGGATGGAATGCTGATGAAAATTACTGGGTAAGAAGTCTGGAAACTGCCTTTACAATGACATCAGCATCTGTTAGAGAGAGTAGTCTGGAATTTTTTATTCTGCTTGCGAGCTCGTTGAGCAGCTTTGTGTATCGCCCGCCATCATCAAGGAGTACGGTACGTTTCGGCTGCCATGAGTTGATTACCTTCAGGGTGTTTTCGATGGTCGTCTGCTCCACAATCCCAGTTAGTTCAAGCGTCGATACATACTGAGAGAAAGGATAGACATCCGAAATCTCGACGGGTATCAAGCCGAAGGGAGCGACGACAAAACTTACTTGGGCTTTCTCAATCAGGTTCCCCAATCGACTGGAGAGATGCCTGTACACCGTTGAGTTGTAGAATGGAGTAACTTCACCTTCGGGGAAGATGAGTAGCGTGGTCTTCCCCCTTGGAAATTCAATATTCTTCATTATGGAGTTTGTACTCCTCACGACTTCTGGTCTTTTGTGATCAGGCGGCCCAAATAGGAAAATTGCCTTACCTTTGAATAGGGGAGTGCCGTCTTCTAGGAAATCCAGGTGCTCTTCGATAGATCTGAATGCTTCCCAGAGAGAAGGATGGGCCCTTGCTTTAATTCCAGTGTATTCCCAAAGCCTACCTTCTAAGATGGCTTCATGAATCGACTTCACTTCCTTGGAGAGAATGTAAAGGTTGTGCAGAGCTAGAGCCTTCGTTCTCTCCTCCTTCGGCATTTCCCGAAGGCCGTCTGGAGTGTTAGATGAGCAAATTTGACAGCTACAGGGGAAGAATGATAGCTCCTGCAGCCTCGAAGTTCCGTACTCAGTCATGTACCGACCTCCCTTTGCGTATAAGATGTATGACGCGGAGTCGAAGAGGTCGCATCCTAATGAAACTGCTAGGGACATTGTAAGCGGGTGGCCGGCGCCGAAAAGATGCAGAGGCGCCTCCACAGGCAGCGTCTTTTTCGCTGCGAGTATCATTTTAACGAGTAGATGAAATTCGTAGCTCTCTAAGATTTCAGTTGGGCTACCTAAGGCATACATATCGAAGTTCAGATGCGACATCATTCGTGCGGACCTTTCGACGAGATGGAAGTGGATACCGCCTTGAATTGGGCCAGACCATAGCACTTTCCCTCGCGTAACGGCCTTCATGCTTTCTTTTGCAGCGATGTACGTATCATGGATTGTCTTTTCAGCATATTCCGTTGTTGCCTTCCGGCCTGTGGGTTTGTCTAAGGTGATTGCTATGTCTGAGCCAATTGCCTCCTGAAATTTTGCAATCTGAATGGGTGAAACGTCAACCTTACCGTATTCGAGAATTTGATAGCCTCCTGAGTCAGTCATGACAGCGCCGTCAAAACTAATGATATCGTGGATTCCTCTCTTCTCAGCCTCAGCCCCGTATCTCTTCAGAGTGACGTAGGCGTTTGTCATCACGGCGTGGAAACCCACACTTCGAATAGTACTGCATGGTATTTCCTGTCTTACGGGGTGGATCACTGGAAGGAGTGAAGGGGTTTTAATGGTGCCGTGCTTTGTTTGCAGCTTACCGGTTCTTCCAGCTAGGTCTGTAGCCTCAACCTCGAACATGCTGCTAGTGTGCTACTTCTTTACTTCTTTCATGAATTCGTCGTAGATAGATTTCACTCGATCGGCTGCTAGTCCTACTCCCTCAGCGATACCCTGCTCTGTGACTTTGATCTTCTCCATTACAATGATTGCGCCGATGTCTTCCCTAACTCTCACTAATCCGGGGAAGACTCGGTTCATCCTGTCAGCCAGAGCTTTGAGGTCAAAAGGCTTCTCGACTAACCTTATCTCTTTGACAAAGTCGCCATTCAAAACAACTTTGAATACATTATCGGCTGCCCCAGTTACGTGGTCGAGTATTACGTTTAGCTTCTCATCAATTCCTAGTAGATCGCCGGAGTAGTTTTTTCCGTCAGTTGTTTCTACTGCGACTCTTCTACCCACAAGTGTGCCCACTTCATCGGCAAATCTTTTTGAAATTAGAGCTGACAGTATATTCCACCAAATCCATTTTTCTGCATATGAAACTCGCTGAAAAAGGTTCCCGTATATGGATTACGTCATTAAGTGTAAAGTGAAAGGGTTCCGGATTCTGCAACGACTTTGAGCCAATCTACGATGCCCACCTTGGGTTTGGATTCATTTCGGTATGCGGCGATGATTGATTTTGCAACAAGAGTGGGATTTCTACCTGTGGTATCAAACTCTCCAACCTTGTCCGATCCAAACATGTGTAAGGCCTCGTAGAGACAAATGTCAAGAATCTCTGAGAGGATGTTGTCCTTAATCTTCTTCTTACTGTACCCCCTCCTTTGTAGCCTTTTTTCAAGCTCATCTGGAGAGCACCTGAGAACTGCAACAAACTCGGCGTCTCCCTTTCTAAGAATTTGCGGAACTAGGTGGCTAACAACGACGGCTCGATCACTCTTCATGGGATCTAGGAGTTTTCTTACCTTACCAATGTTGATTACGTATTCTTCACGAGTCCGTGAAGCAGTTGCGCCTTTCTTAATTGCCAGCTCGTTCAGGTCAACGAAACGATAGCCCAGTCTTCTGGCTGTTATTCTGCCTACTGTCTTCTTTCCTGTTCCAGGGCTGCCTGTTAGAGCTAGGATCGTGGTAGTCGAGGAGTGAAGGATGGTGCCTCGTTTATCGTTTGTCCTTCAGAAGAGAGAAAGGGTTTCAAAGTTGTGGGTTTGAGAGTAATCTACGTAGAAATGCCACGCTAGTTAACTTCCTCCAGCAGAGTTTAATCATCGAGGCTTCGTTTCAATATCTTCCGCAGTTAACACCTTCACCACACTTTTCGCCCTTTTAGCCATGTCGCCGTCGAACGTGATGAGTGTCGCGCGTTTTTCTTTTGTGATCTGGATGATGATGGAGTCCATCCCTCTAACGCCTAATTTGAGTGCGAGGTCACCAGCCTCAATCCTTC
>JAHFOH010000126.1 GCA_023266955.1 Nitrososphaerota archaeon | reverse complement strand
CTCCAAAGCCCAAGCTTGCAACAATATTCGAAGAGGTCTACCTTGAACTGCCTTGGCACTTGAAGGAGCAGATGACTGGGTTGGTGGAAGAAAGTGGGATGAAGGAATCTGAAAGCTCCGATTGACGGTTAACAATATCAGAATACTACAGTACGATTCTCGATGGCGTCGCATCTATGAAGAAGAGAAGGCTAAGATTCTTGGCGTCGTCGGGCACTGGGTCGTGGCAATTGAGCACATAGGAAGTACCGCGGTACCAGGCTTGGGTGCAAAACCGATCATTGACATAATTGCAGCGTTGGGTCGGCTTCCAGACATAGAAAATTGCATTAGACCGCTGCAGAGCATTGGGTATGAATACTTGGGCGAGTATGGAATGCCGGGGCGACACTTCTTGCGCAAGCCTCCAGGTGATGCAACAGCAAGAACACACCACTTGCATATCGTTGAAGACGAGAGCGATTTGTGGGAAAAACACATTTTGTTCCGAGATTATCTCCGAACTCATCCTGAGGTCGCGCACAAGTATTATGACTTGAAGAAGGATTTCGCCAACAAGTATGGTTCAAATCGGGATGCATACACTGAAGCTAAGACATCTTTTATCGAATCTGTCGTTAGAAAAGCGCGTCCGGATAGTGCTTGAATTATAGGCTAATGAAAACTATTGCCTATGCTCGAGCGCAGTTAGGATCTTCTCCGGCGTCATCGGTATTTCGGTGACCCGAACCTTAACGGCATCGTAGATTGCGTTTGCAATTGCAGCAGCAGTCGGTATCACTCCTGCCTCACCTACTCCTTTGGCGCCGAAAGGTCCGGCATCATCACTGGATTCGACAAATTGAACTTCTATTGGAGGAGCCTCCAAGGAAGTCAGCAGTTTGTAGTCGGCGAAGCTGGCGTTCATAACTCGCCCTTGCTCAACGATGAGTTGCTCAGTGAGGGCTAGCCCCACACCCATAGCTACACCTCCTTGAACAACACTCTCTGCAAGCATTGGGTTAATGACGCTGCCAGCGTCATGCACCGACACGAACCGGAGAACTGATACTTTTCCCGTATCCCTGTCCACTTCAACTAAAGCTGCTTGAGTTCCGAAGCCGTACGTCACTGAAATGTTTCCCCTGTAGTTTTCATCTTGCATCTCATTTGGTGGATCATAAAATGCTTCTGCAATAATTATTTCGCCAGAGAGTTTGAAGTGACCTCTCCTAACTATCGTGTCATAAGGCATCGTCTTCTTTGAATCGATCTTGGACGAGACGATTCCATTCTTTACCTCCAGATTTGTGACATCTTCCTCCAGAACCTTCGCAGCTATTTCAAGCAGCTTCTGTTTTGCCTTTCTTGCGGCAAGTAAAGCTGCATTTCCCCCGATGAATGTGGTTCGACTTGCATGTGTTCCAACATCCCAAGGTCTAATACTGGAATCATCATTCACTATCTGGACGTTCTCGACCGGAATTTGGAGTTCTTCAGCTACGATCTGACACATTGCAGTATCTGAGCCTGTTCCAATCTCCGTTGCGCCAGTGATTAGCGTAACCTTACCGAAGTCATCTATCTTCACTATCGCTCCGCATCCGTCAGATCTGAAGACCCTTGCTCCTCCTCCAACATGGAAATAGGAGGCGAAGCCTATTCCTCTATTCCTTCCAGCCTTATGTCGACCCTTCCATCCAATTCTGCTGGCGGCAGCATTCAAGCATTCACCTAGTTTGCATGAGGTTATCTTCATCCCCTGCGGAGTAATGTAGCCTGGTTCGTTCGCATTCTTTAGACGAAACTCTAGCCGATCTATTCCTAGTTCATCTGCTAGCATGTCCATTTGACTTTCGACAGCGAAGGTTGACTGAGGATTACCCGCGCCTCTGACCGTGCCGCTGTAGGGATTGTTGGTATAAACCACATGTGCGTTAAACCTGACGTTAGGAACCTTGTAGAGTCCGCAGACCGTCGCCATCATAACCCTAGCGTCGAAGGCTCCCCATGAAACGTATGGTCCATTATCCATATACAGTTCAGCATCTCTCGCCAAGAGGGTTCCATCACGCTTTGCCCCAGTCTTGATCCTGAAGATGCATGGTTGCCTAGTTGGTGAGGCCGAAAACTCCTCCTCTCGGTTGAAGACAATCTTGACGGGTCTTCCCGTCTTCTTAGCCAGAAGAACAGTGATAATGTCTATAGGGTAAACATCCATTCCACGACCGAAGGAGCCACCAATCTTCGGCTGAATTACCCTGATTCTGGAACCACGAATACCGTTTGCCTCTCCCAAATCTTTCTGATATTCGAAGGGAGCTTGCGTGTTTGTCCAGACGGTCAAATCTCCCCTTTCATCGAACCTAGCGATGCAGCCCATTGTTCCTAATGCTGCGGTCGTGACGAAATTCACTTTGAAGGTGTTCTCAACTACTCTGTAGCATTCCTTAAACGCTCGTTCGACATCACCATGTTTGAAGTTAAAAGGAAGGTTGACGGTGTTGCTCTTCATTTCTTCGTGAATGATCGGTGCATCAGGCTTCATCGCCTGGTAGGGGTCAAACACTGGGGGCAGCTCTTCGTACTCAACCTCTATCAGCTCGAGTGCTTTCGCGGCGGTCTCCTCGTCAACAGCAGCTACAGCCGCGACTTCATCCCTAACCGACTTCACTTTTCCATGCTTTAGGGGCAGCTGGTCCTTCATGAAACCGAATTTGATCAGAGGCGTGTCCTTCGCCGTGATGATCGCGACTACACCTGGGACTCTCTTCGCCTTCTCAGTGTTGATTCTCGCGATGCGAGCGTGAGGATAGCCGCTTCTCAGAATCTTACCATAAAGCATGTTCGGCAATTCAATGTCGATTAGGAATTGAGCTGAACCTGTTACCTTCTCAGTTGCGTCGATCTTTGGTATTGACTGTCCAACAACAGTATATTGCTCAAGATTCGATTTTGGATTACGCATTCCTTTTCCTCCCTCGAGCTAATTCACGTCCCGCTTCTCTGACGGCTTCGAAAATCTTCACATAACCGGTGCACCTGCATAGGTTACCAACCAGTGCCTCTCTGACCTCTTCTTCAGTAGGTTCAGGAATAGCGTCGAGAAGCGCTTTGGTAGCCATGACGAAGCCTGGCGTGCAGAAACCGCATTGAAGGGCTCCATTTCTGACGAAAGCTTGTTGAATGGGATCTAGCACACCTTCCTTCGCGAGCCCCTCGATGGTCGTTACCTTACCACCATCAATTGCAAGCGCATAGGTCATACAGGAATATACTGCCTTTCCATCAAGGAGGACGGTGCAAGAGCCGCATCCACCTGTATCACACCCCTTCTTAGTTCCACTCAACCTCAGCCTCTTTCTCAAAACACTGTTTAGAGTCTCTGAGGGTTCAACGAGCAGTTCGTGAACTTGTCCGTTAACTTGTAGAGTAAGTGGCTTCTTCAACGAGTTCTCATCTTTACCCGGGAGTAAGCCTGTTTCAACGACCGTTCAACTATCACTTTGCAGAGTTTCTTGCGATATTCCGCCGAGGCTCTGATATCAGTGTCAGGCTGAATCTCTCTAGCGGCCTCTTCCGAGGCTTTTCTGAAGGTTTCTGTCGCGGGCGTTTCGCCTAGAAGTAGCTTTTCGGCACGAGTAACCCTTACCGGAGTGGGTCCGACTGCTCCACCAATGACGATCCTCGCACTTTTGCACCTACCATTGGAGCTGACGCTCAGAGATGCAGCAGCATTCACTATCGCCCAATCGTCGCCAGTTATCGCAAACTTTTGGAATGCACTCCCAGCGGGCAATGAGTGCTTGGGGACATCGATCTCTGTGACGAACTCTCCACGTTTCAGATCCACCGAGAAGTAACCGAGAAAGAATTTTTCCAGTGGAATTTTGCGATATCCATTTCGACCGTAAACCCTGACTGATGCATCCAAGGCAAGTAGAGCAATAGGTAGATCAAAGAATGGTAAGCCGCTGCAAATACATCCTGCTACCGTTGCAGCGTTTTTCACCTGTATTGGCCTAGTTTGCGTCAAAGCGTCCCCGATTGCCCCAAGTGAGGCTTCCTTCAGGCTCGGACTGGTGGAGAGTTCACTAAGTGTTGTGGATGCTCCAATTCTCAGATATCTGTCAGATGTCTTAACGTTGCTTAGGGCTAATCTGCTAATATCAACCAGCGCATCAACATGCGAAAGTAGACCACGGTTAGCTAATCCGTAGATATCTGTGCCGCCCCCAATGATTTTCGCCTTTTCACCGAATTTGTGAAGAATTGAAACCACTTCTTTCTGTGTGTTCGGCTTAAGATATTCTGATGGCTTGAAAGAGGCACTCGTAAAGAGACACCGACCTGCATCAATCTCGTTTCGGATTTATTCTTTGCACACAGAGTTTGTGCAATCCTTCCAGCTTTAGCTATGAATGTTGCTAACCATCGTTTGCAGCATGACGGGGAATGCAAAAAAACTAATTTTTGTCAGAAATAGAACCTTAGCGGTAGGCGGTTAAACTAGCTTAAGTCATGATCCTAATTCAGAGAGTGCTGA
>JAHFOH010000024.1 GCA_023266955.1 Nitrososphaerota archaeon | reverse complement strand
AACCGAGGACCTTGGCCAAAGACAACTCCAGCAGATAGGGCGAAGATTCTTTGGAAGATCGCTGATCTAACTGAGGAAGAGATCGATCGGCTTGCAGCACTAGAAACTGAAAATCAGGGCAAGCCTATTAAGCTGAGCAGAGATGGAGACTTCCCTTTCGGCATCGATAACATTCGTTTTTTTGCTGGCGTGATTAGGAATCTAGAGGGCAAAGCCGCTTCAGAATACAATGCAATAGGAACCAGCATCATCAGGAGAGAACCAGTTGGCGTAGTTGCCTGTATAACTCCATGGAATTATCCATGGATGATGGCAGTATGGAAGGCTATTCCGGCAATAGCCGCAGGAAATACGGTCATAATGAAGCCCGCCAGTGTTACGCCTCTAACCACGCTTGAATTTGCTAGGATAATGGAGAAGGCGGGATTACCCAAAGGCGTAGCAAACGTGGTGACTGGACCCGGGGCTGAAGTTGGTGAGGCGCTACTGAGAAGCCAGAAGGTCAACATGGTTGCATTCACAGGCGATACTGTGACTGGAAGGAGAATCATGGAAGTATCTTCCGGAACTGTCAAACGGGTTCAACTGGAATTAGGCGGCAAAGCACCCTTCATCGTCTTCGAAGATGCCGATATCGATGCCGCAACCGAAGGTGCTGTAGTAGGAGGCTATGTCAATTCAGGTCAAGACTGCACTGCTGCAACAAGGTTCTATATTCACAAATCCATCTATACAAGATTTATCGAGAAATTAGTGCAGAAGATCAAGAAGATCAAGCTAGGGGATCCGAAGAGTCGTGACACAGACAATGGCCCGTTAGTTTCTGACGCCCAGCGAAGAAAGGTCGAGGACATGGTTGCTGCAGGCAAAGAGGAGGGAGCCAAGTTGGCTATAGGGGGAAGAAGACCCCAGCTATCGGCTCCTCTTAGCAATGGCTTCTTCTATCGGCCTACTCTATTCATAGACTGCGACCAAGATATGAGGATAGTTCAACAAGAGATCTTTGGACCCGTATTGACTGCGCTGTCCTTCTCAACCTTCGATGAAGCGATAGAGAAAGCGAATGATGTGGTATATGGTCTGGCTAGCTCAGTCTGGACAAGAGATCTAACCAAGGCTATGAAAGCGTCCGCCGCGCTAAGATTCGGAGAAGTTTGGATAAACGACCACTTACCTCTTGTTTCCGAAATGCCTCATGGAGGCTTCAAGCAAAGCGGCTTCGGCAAGGATCTTGGAACATACAGCTTCGACGACTATACAGAAGTAAAACACGTTTACGTTGATTTAACCGGCGCCGTCAGGAAGCCATGGTATTACACTGTATTCGGAAAGGCGTGACAGG
Source organism: Nitrososphaerota archaeon (assembly GCA_023266955.1). GTDB lineage: Archaea > Thermoproteota > Nitrososphaeria > Nitrososphaerales > JAHFOH01 > JAHFOH01. The sequence goes on along the minus strand of JAHFOH010000024.1, from coordinate 12,278 downwards.
TTTTTCTTGCCGAAGATAGCTTTCACACGCAAGGCGAAGGAACTGCTTGGAAATATTATCACTGATCATCCAGACCTAACTCTAGTGTTAGATGATACAACCTGCTGCACCGTCAGTAATGTTTTCGCTAGGAGGGGAGCGCCACCTTGGGCAGCTAGGCGGATCGAGGGATACATTCCAGTATATGTTCATCCCTCGTTGGAGAAGAGCTTGAAGTCACATGGAGTCATCGTGGATGTGCTGGACTTTGTAGACGACAGCCTATCGCTCGAGACAAATTATGGCAAACGCTTCGTAATGATAACCTCGACCCTTATTCAAAGATAGGTTAACTGGCGACTCGCTTTGCCTTAGGGGGCTTAAGCAGAGCGTAGGCTAGTGTTGTGAAGTTACAGGTGGGGGGAGAGGGACCCGGAGATAGAGACCCGGAAGAGGTCGCCTTTAATCATATGTATGTGGAATTGCTCTGTCTAGGGACTTAAATTGATGCTATATCTGTCGGCTCACAGTGAAAAGCTGAGTATTCTGCTTGCGATAAGGGCTCCGGAAGCACATCCCATAATTCTTAATCACTCAATGGGTCAGAATTAGCCATCACGATAGCAGCCGCGTGTAACTGGGACGCTAGGCAACCCTCTCTCCAAAAATCAATACGCATCTAATCCCAAGCTTCTCGTGGCCTTGGAAGGAGGACAATCTTCTCATCTGCATTCAGATTCGGGTCTTTGAGACCTTCAGCATAGACGAGTTGTGATGTTACCGCATCAGGAGGTATTGAAGGAGAGAACCAGAGTGCCACACAGTCAAAACTCATTTGCCTTGGGGTGGTCATTAAAAGGATAGATTTTCTTTCCTCAAAACATTTCGTCCCGAACCATTCAAACCCAGTGTCCAAACGAAATTTTTCAAAACTTATGCCGATGTAGCGAGAAGCTTCAATGTAGGACTTCGAACCCGTACTCCTAAATCCGTAAGGGACTAGTCGAGTAACGGAGCTATGCAGGCTTCTAGGCGATATCCCCCTAAGAATAGGCGGATTTAGCCTCAGTTCTTACCCAATTCAAAATTCTCTAATCGCAGACCCTTTCTGCAAGTTTGGCATGAGCTAGGTTTCAGGTCCTTAGAGAATCTGTACACAGTCCTTGTTGAAAGGAGGATTCATGCATTCTGGACAGACTCACTAACATGTATACCACGCGCCTGCAACTGATCAATGAACCTCGTAGAATCAAAGGCAAGTTCAGGTGCCACCACCCCAGTTAATTTGACTCTGCCCTGCACCAGCTCTTGAGTGGCGATTGACAGCGGAATTCCCACGTTTTTCGCGTAGGCTGCTTTACCGCCCCACCTGTCCATGTGCGGGTGTGAGCAGGTGAAGATGTAGCGTCTGGTTCTTTCTTCCTTTACACCAACTACTTCCAAATGCACCGAATAACCCCACAGCGCCGTTTCTTTAGCTTGAGGGAGTTTTAGGAGACACTCTGATAACAAGTCGAGAGGTGTGCTTTCCGAGCCGCCGACGCGAACCTTTGAAGGCCGGTAAAACCCAAAGTCTAGAACGACTCTCAAGAGACGCATTGTTTCCGGTGGCCAAGCTCCTCTTACATCCACCCGACGTAATTCAGGGAAGGATCTGGGCAAAGTCCAGATTTCAGGATGAGGTACGAAGTACACCTCTTGAGGCCCAATTGGCCCTGGAAAATTAATGGTTTTAGCACCAGAGAAGGGAGGTACGGCAACATACTTGCCGTCCATAAAGTAGGCTCGGTCTTCTAGATCAGGTTGAAACTCCCAAAAAGTGGTCGTCAATAAGCCAGGTGAAGGTGCTAGGCAGCGAAATGCGGCCCATGCAATGTGTACCTCGCTTATGCCGTCAAGGTCGGCATACGCTTTCCCCACTAGGACGTTCGTGACACCAGGAGTCATGCCACAACCTGGAACAAAGGTGACACCCTCGGCTGTAGCCTTCTGGGACAGCTCAAACTGCTGGAGAGCAGAGGAAACATCGACGCCACTTACCCCTGCTTCTATCGCCGCCCGTGTAACAGGCAAGTCGTATTTGAAAGGTAGCGCATTGGTGACTGCCTGGTAACCTTTGAGGATATCCACCAACTTCGATTCATTATCAGCATTCAGATATTCAACGTCTAATCGATCACTCGCTAAACTTCGAGCGAACTGCTTTGCCTTCTCAACGTCCGCGTCGCCAATAGTGATCTCAAAGTCGGTAGAGGCAACTAAGTCACGAAGAGCTTCTGATCCGATTGTACCGACGCCACCCAGAAACAGGATTCTCATTCTAGGGCATTACCCTTAGGGTTAGAATTTTAGTATTCTGGGTTAACCCCTCTTCCTGAGGAATACGTCACCTAAACCGCTTCCACAACTCCCATAGAGAGCTCTTGCCTTTTCAGCATCGGTGCAACCTCCTTGAATACTTCCAGATGAGCCTCCACATCATCTTTTGAGTGCTGGACAGATATCGTCCATTGTTCGTCTGCGCCGGTACCAGCAGGTATAATTCCTCTGTTCAGCATCGCGATGTAATATGCATTCCATTTGCCAAAGTCGCATTCTAGGAAGCTTCTCCAATTCGCTACCTCCTCACGACTAAAGAGAATTGCCCCGCTAATGCCCAACCATTGAACTCGCGCCGTAATGCCAAAATCTTTAATGATGTCTTGACATCCTCGCGCTAGATCGTCTCCAAGTCTGCTAGCTTGGTTGAATCCGTTTTCATCGAGGACCTTGCCTAGGGTTACTTTGGCTGCGGTTATGGAAAGAGGGTTAGCGTTGAAAGTGCCTGCGTGTGCCACTACGCCAGGAGCTACCTTTTCCATGATCGGCTTCCTTCCTGCTATCACTGAAAGAGGATACCCACCTGAGATAGCTTTGCTCATCACTGATAGATCTGGTTGAACTCGGAAGTAGCCAGCTGCACCGTGATAGAATTTTCCGCATGTCTTAATTTCGTCAAAGATGAGCAGGGAGCTGTATTCGTTCGCAAGCTCTCTCAAGCCTTCTAGGAATCCGGGGCTAGGCGTGATGAAGCCCATATTCATGGGAATAGGCTCGAGGATGATCGCAGCTGTCTCTTCGCCGTTCCTTTTCATTACTGCTTCAATAGCTTCAAGATCGTTGAAAGGTGCGACAAGGGTATTCGATGTGATCTCTTCGGGTATCCCTTGGGAGGCTGGGACCTGGTTGGGAAGTTTTGGATCACCGGCCTTCTGTTTACTTGGCTTGACGCTTACTAAAAGACCATCATGTGAACCATGGTAGCATCCTTCGAATTTTAGGATCTTTTTCCTCCCAGTGTATGCTCTCGCGAACCTAATTGCATGAGCTGTGCCTTCTAGACCAGTAGAGGAGAATTTCACCATTTCCACGTTGAACCTTCTGCAAATCAGCTCAGCAAGTTTGTGAGCATCTTCGCACTCAAATCCTAGGAGGGTACCATTTTCAATTCTTTCACGAATTGCTTCGATGATCGTAGGGTGTGCATGACCCACCACCAGAGCGCCAAATGCCATGTTGAAGTCAACATACTCATTACCATCAACATCCCATATCTTGCTACCTTTTCCTTTGGCGCAATAGAGAGGATGTGGCTCGACGTACTTGTAATTGCTATGAACGCCGTACGGAGTTAGTTGTCTAGCTTTGTGAAAAATCTCTGCAGACCGCCTAGTCCTTTCGAGATAGAGATTTTTCTCGCGCTCATGAACGTTCGTCAAGTCACAGCCTTGAACTCAGGTTCAGTATATTTCAGTTGCCTATTTTTTAGCTTAGGAAGACGATGCCTTTGTAACTGGACGGACTTTCATTTTTCCTAGGTTATCTTTCTGTCTCTCCAGTCCTGCAAGACTGCGTCCGCCGCGTTATACCCTGGTGCTCCGATAATTCCTCCCCCTTGATGGGTTCCTGCGCCACAGAGATACAGATTTCTGATAGGTGTCCTGCAGTTAGACGATCTTGGCAAAGGTCTGAACGAGATGATTTGATCTGGAGTCATCTTGATGTGGAAGATATTGCCCTCTGTGAGGCAGAATCTCCTCTCGAAGTCTAGCGGTGTGATAACTTCTTTGTGTATGATGGCGTTCTTAATGTTTGGAGCATACTCTGCCAAAGTGTCAATTATCAACTCACCCGTTGCGTCTCTGATTTCATCCCCAGTTCAGGTGATACAGAAAGTATTGAGCAAATATCGAAATGCTATGCTTCCCAAGGGGTGCCACCGACGGGTCCGTTGCAGATTGGATGCAACAGAATCTGCTTTACTGGCGAAACCAAGACTGGCGAAGAGATTGTACGTCTGGCTGCGGTGAAGAAAGTCCTCCTAGAGGAAGGTGGACTTGGACGGCTGGTAATCTTAGATGACGCAAACTTCCAGAAGGTCGTAGAAGATGCCGTATTTGGATGCTACTACAACGTGGGTCAGCGTTGTGTAGCTAACGAGCGCATCCTCGCTCACGAAAGAATACATGATAGGTTCGCTGACGCTGTAGTAGCTCGCTCGAGGGAGGTAAAGCTGGGCAACCCGTTCGAGGTCACCAGCGATATAGGTCCGCTAAACAATGAACCCCAGGCTCAGAAGGTAGAGAGACATCTTGAAGATGGTGTCGAGAAAGGCGCGAAAGTGGTGCTTGGAGGGAAGCGTGCTACCGGCTTTCCTAGCCACCTTTACTTCCAGCCAGCCGTAGTGGATAACGTAACTCCAGACATGTTGTTCAATAGAGAAGAAACGTTTGGACCTGTCGCGCCGATCTTGACTTTCGTGACTGTTGACGAGGCGATCGACATCGCGAATAGCACACTATATGGTTTATCCGCTAGTGTGCACACAAATGACCTGAATACTGCATTCTACCTAGCAGATAGGCTGAAGGTTGGACAGGTAGTTATCAATGATACCATCTCTTTGTGGGAGTATCAGCACCCTTGGGGCGGAGCTAAGAAAAGTTAAATCATACAGAGTCGTTGGAGCTTGCGAGAAGTTGACCGAAGGATTACCTTCTGGTCGAATGCGGCCTCCTAGGAGGCCGATGAGTAGGAGGCGAGCGATCACCAAACTTGGTGCCGCTGCCGTCGCTGGAGGAGTACTGGGAGTGGGAGGATGGGGTACTGCGTTATACTATGCGCTACAACCGCGCCCGCGGCCGCAAATAGTTACGTCGGCAAAGAGGACAGATGTAACTGGCACGTTGCAGGTCTTCGAGTGGGCAGGATACGAGGCTGAAGAGTTCTGGTCATATCCTTTCAAGCAGACATATCCTAATGTGAGAGTTGACTTCGCGTTCTTCGAGGATGAGAACGAAGCTCTCACGAAGATTATAGCAGGTTTCAAAACCCACATCGTTCACCCGTGTTCATACAACATACCTCGCTACGTTGCTGCGGGAATACTTCAACCCATTGATACCTCACGCATTCAACAGTGGGACAATATTTGGCCGGAACTGCGTAACCTAAGAGACATTTACGCCGATGGAGACCTGTATATGGTTCCTGCGGACTGGGGTTACTCGGGGATATCTTACAGGACGGATGTCGTTGAGGAAGAGCCTAGGACTTGGGATGCTCTGTGGGACGAAAGATACACGGGTAAGGTTTCGATGTCAGATAGTGCGATTGAATCAGTTCCTGTGGCGGGAGTATTAACAAGGGCCTCCAATTTGTGGGACATGACTGATGCTGAGCTTCAAAGTGCTAAGCAACTGCTCATAAGGCAGAAGCCATTGATCCTTTCGTACTGGACCTTCAGTACGGACCTTGCCCAATTGCTAAATACTGGTGAGGTTGGTATCGCTTATTCTTGGAATGATGCACCGGCAATTGCAGCTGCCGAAGGAGCTCCTGTGAAGTTTGCACTGCCTGAAAAGGCGTTTTCTTGGGCCTGTGGATTAGCAATAACTAAGGATGTGAGGGGTACGGAGCTCGATCTCGCTTACGAATATATCAATTCATGGTTGAGCCCGTGGGCTGGCACTAACCTCATCAACCTATTCACATATGGTCATTCTAACAGGTTGTCAGTCAAATCGGCAGACCAGAGCATCGTAGAGGCTATGAAAATGAATCCTCCCAACTTCGCAGATACGATCTTCTGGCAGTATCAACCTAGGGTCGAGAAGTACGAGGAGGTTTGGGCTGAGGTAAAGGGGGCCTAGCTCAAGAGCCCACTCTCAGGCCTTAAACCCCACTCTTCATTTTTTTACTCAAACTTTCTTACGAGGTAAGATAGGATTACAATTCCTGTCGAAATGAATAGCATGAAAACAGTTATCGCCGTCAGGATGGGGAGGTTGGTTGGATGCCTCAGCTGACCAAGTATGTAGATCGGGATTGTAGGCTGGTATCCTATCGTAAAGAAAGCCAGGACTACGTCTTCAAAGGAAATTAGGAATGATATCATCGTTGCCGCCAACACTCCTGGGAACATCAAGGGCAGGGTGACTTTCCTGAAGGTGGTCAACTCGTCAGCCCCCAGATCCATCGCCGCCTCTTCAAGCGACTTGTCGAAGCCTATGAGTCTAGCAACTAGGACCAGCGTTGCAAATGGTAGCGCCACCAATGTATGGCTGAGGAGGACGGTAAAGAGTGACAGTTCGAAGCCGAGGTAGGAGAAGAATATGAGAAGAGAGACGCCCATGATGATGTACGGGATCACCATAGGCATTATGATTAGGTAACTGAAAACAGCTTTCCCCCGAAAGTTGTACCTTACTATGGCAAAGCTGGCAAGTATAGCCATAGCTGTGGCTATCAATGCTACGGAGCCTCCAAGTGTGAGGCTGTTTACAACGGCCTGAAGGATGGTTCCACTGCCAAAGAATTGTTCGTACCATCTTAAGGTGAAGCCCTTTAGGGGGAAGGTTAGAATCGCTGAATCATTGAAGGAGAACACAACAAGAACAAAAAGCGGTGCATAGACGAAGAACAAGAAGACTGTAAACAGACCTTTGCTAAGCCAGGCCAGATTGAAAGAGGATCTAGAGGCTTTCAATAACCTTCTGCAACCCAATCTTCAAGATGAGTATCGAGGCAGCCGCCACAGTAACCATGAACATTATGAAAGTAAGGGCAGACCCGAGGGGCCAGTCAAAACCTCGATGGAAGAGGACTTGAATTAGGTTTCCGTACATCTGCCCCGCTGGTCCGCCTACGAGCAGAGGAGTGATGAACTCTCCCACGGTCGGAATGAAGACAAAGAGCACGGCCACCATAATCCCAGGCATGCTTAGGGGTAGAGTAACTCTAGCGAAGGCCTGTCTTTTGTTAGCGCCGAGGTCTTCGGCAGCCTCTAGGAGGGTCTGGTCTATCTTTTCGAGTGATGTGAACATAGGCAACACCAGAAAAGGCGTCCAGATGTGGACGAGCGTTATGACCACCGCCAGCGGACTATAGAGTAAGGATCCTACTGGTTCTTCTATTAATCCCAAATATTGCAGAAATGAATTGAGTATCCCAGTTTTACCGAGAATCGCTTTCCATGCGAAGATAATGAGCAGGTAGTTAGCCCAGAAAGGACCGAGCAATAAGAGCAGTGTAGGAATCTTGTACTTCTTTATCCGCGTGGCCATGTAGTACGCTACTGCATATCCAAATCCCACAGACAGCAAGGTCACACTAACTGCGATTAACAAAGATTTCAGGAAAACCCCGTAGTATACTGGATTTACGAAGAATTCAAAATAATTCCCCAGTGTTAAATCTGGAATAAGACGTATTCCACTTTGCCTCCAGAAACTTATGATGAACATGTAGCCGGTTGGGATGACGAAGAAGAAGGCGTACCAGAAAAGCGAAGGTCCAACGCTGAATTGAGTTCTCGACTTCTTGCTCTTCCTGAGCTGATTAAGAGGAAGATCCAACAGCTTGCTTAGGGTCCTCAATCATGTCAGCCTCAGTCTTTACTCATCACGATACAATCCTCTTTGTTCCAGCCAACTAACACCTTATCGCTGACCTTGAAGATCTCTTTGCCTTTAAGGTTAGGTGTAACGATGTTTAGGAAAAACCTGTTCAATACAACGCGATATTCTGTGTAAGGACCGTTATACCTTACTTCGTTCACTTCAGTTTCGAATATGTTGTCTAGTTGTTCTAGCCTCCTAGCTATCGCTATCTTCTCAGATTTTACGAACAAGGTCACCTCGGACTTAAGTTGCTGTTGAACTGGCACCATTATATTCAGACCTTGCGCAACAACAAACCCATCAGAATATTCTCCCTCGATCATGTTTGACTGTCCAACAAATCGGGCTACAAAGGATGTGAGAGGATTCTCATAAATTTCTTCGGGAGTGCCGATCTGCTCTATTCTTCCGTAATTCATTACGGCTATCGTATCAGACATCATCATCGCTTCATTCTGGTCATGAGTAACGTAGATGAACGTAGTCTTCACCTCATGTTGGATCCGCTTAAGCTGTTTTTGCATCTCTATCCTTAACTTCAGATCTAAGGGACCCAGGGGTTCGTCAAGTAGCAAGACTTTGGGCTCATTGACCAGCGCTCTAGCTATAGCTACTCTCTGCTGTTGACCGCCACTCAACTGTCTTATCTTTCTCCTTTCCAAGCCAACCAACTCTACCACAGCTAAAGTGTCGCCGACCCTCTTCCTAATCTCGGCCTCAGGCAGTTTCTTTATTCTGAGGGCGAAAGCTATGTTACCAAAGACATCTAGGTGTGGGAAAAGAGCCAAGCTTTGAAAAACGAGGTTCGTCGGCCTCTTGAAGGCAGGGACCCCTCTCATAGGCTGACCTGCAACATATATTTCACCCACAGTCGGTTCCTCGAAACCAGCGATCATTCTAAGCGTAGTTGTTTTACCGCATCCCGACGGCCCGAGTAGCGAAAAGAATTCGCCCTTGCGAACTTCAAAAGATACGTCGTCTACGGCAGTCACCGTTTCAAACTTCTTGGTTACATCCCGTAGTTCGACGTCTGTTTCCATATTACGTAGGTTGTCGGGATACGGCCAAGCGTGGGTAAAAAGTCTTGCTGAATCTTTGCAGCTGGTTCAAACTTGCGACAGCTTCGTACCCAACGGTGCCTAGTCAATCTCTCGACGTGTCTTTGAATGGCTTATAGACGGATTTGCCTAGTCGTGTTTTCCAAACGAAGTTTAGAGTCGCCGTCCCAAGCATGAGCGTGGCAAGCGACAAGAATGCTGGATCGTAACTATGCCAAAAGTCATATGACAGGCCCCCATATAGAGGTCCAATCAATCCGCCAACACCCCAGCTGATGCCGTCGATAAGGCCCAAGACCCCACCAAGCCCTTGACGTTTGTAGAAGCTCGCTATCCTTACGTACAGCATGAGTGGAAGGCTGCCGAATGTTATTCCGAGTACTGCTGCAATGGGATAAAGCAGTGCTTGACTCTTTGTCTGTAGAAGAAGGAACGCAAGGCTCGCGAGCAGAAAATTCAGAGTCACCGCTATTCGAAGACCCAGTTTTTCAGTAAGTAGGAATGTCGTCATCCTGCCGATTCCCATACTCGCGCCAACGACGGACAAGACCAGAGCACCTGCTTCTGGAGGGAGGCCAATGTCAGCTGTGTAAGGAGCCAGATGGGCCAGCGATAGCATCACGCTCAGAGTGATTGGAGTGTATAGCGCGAGTATGAGGTAGAAGAAAGGCATTCTAACGGCCTGGGCTATAGCCGACTCGCGTAAACTCGATCTGTCAGCTGCTATACCACTTTCGGAAAAACTTGACCCGATTACAACCGACCCAACTGCCACCAAGCTAAAAGCGATTACTCCCAACAAGAGCATTGAGAACCTCCAGCCTTGAGTGACAATTAGGGCAACTGCTATGGGAGGAATTATCACCGTTCCTATGGTATCTCCCATGTCCGCGACGCCCAATGCGAGGGTAGACTTAATTTTGAATCTGCTGATAATCGCAGTACTGGGAGGGATGAATAAGGAGCCAACTCCCATACCAGCTAGCAAGCCGAAGAATAACACGAGATCAGATGAGGACCGAGCTATGGCTGATAGACCTAACCCCACCCCGACCATCGCACCTCCTAGGACGATCGCTTTTCTTGGCCCTAACCTATCTGAGAGGACACCGAATACGATGGCTGACAAGGCATACATTAGCGTATTAATTGATAGAGCTAGCGAGACCTCCGCTCGGGAAGATGCGAAAGATTCCTGTACAGGCTTAATGAACACGCCGTAACTTGTGACCGTTGAGTACGCAAAGGTGACGAAAAAACCCGCCACTACTAAACGCCAGTTTCTTGTCCACTCCCGTCCCGTGACACTCGACCTGGGGAAACCAACCATTTTATGAGCTTCTGGCCTAGAAGCTATAAAACTTCAAGATTAATTCCTTCTCGGCAATATTAATTCAAACGATTGATTCGGAATGCGGGTGGGCACTTGTCTGATCAGATGTATGTCTCCGGTCTTCTCTGAGCAAAGAAGCTATTGGCGGAATTCCTGTACCTGCGTACTTCTTCTAGGTTCAGCTCAACAAGCGCCACTTCTGTATTGTTGGAATCTGAGCGCATCTCTAGCAGGGTCTCGCCGGAAGGGCTAACTACCTTCGACTTGCCGAAAAAGTGGACACCATGCGAAAAATAATTTGAAGCTAAATTACCAGCCTCATCTCCAATGTGATTCACAGCTACCAGAAAAGCATGATTCTGTATCGCCGACGCCGCTAGGATAACGTCCCAATCTTTCTCGAAAGGAGAGGGATAGGCGCTCGGACAAAATAGTATCTCAGCTCCTTTTAGTGCAAGCGTTCTTGGTACTTCGGGGAAATCCACATCATGGCAGATGGCTAAACCGATTTTCGCGAAGGATGTATCAGCTACTCTGAATTCATCACCTGCAAGGAAGTACTTCTTCTCGTAGTTTCTCCAAAGGTGTACTTTTCTATGCTTCAATATTATTCTGCCCTTCGGGCTGATTACTGGTGACGTGTTGTAGAGTTTGTCAAACTCCCCTTTCTCCGGAATTGAACCCAGTAGCAGATAGGCACCCAAAGTTTGAGCCCGCTCCGCCATGACGCGCGTAGCAGCTCCCGGGATCGTCTCCGCCAGCTCGCGAAATTTCCTTCCCGCCAAATAACCTGTAAGCCACAGCTCGGGTAGAACTATGACTTTCGCGCGCTGATCAGCGATCTTATCAATAGCTTGAAGGGCTGTCTTTAGGTTCGCCTGCTTATCGCCTAAGATAGAAGAGAACTGCACTAAGCCTACGCTGACTGTTCTAGAGAAAGACACTATTCGCCCTTCCAGTCGGTTCGCTGACATCACGATATTATGTTTTACAGAGTTTGAGCTAAGTCGAGAACGGGTTCCACTAAATTAGATCTATCTAAGAAAAGAGGGTGCATGCCACCAGAATAGGTGGTCATGCAACATGCTTTGAGATTACTTGCTTATCGACTTGCTCGAAGACATCGTTGTAGATAGTATTCAGATAATTGTAGTCGAAGACGTTCAGGATTCGTTTCAACTCCTCGTTTGTTTTGGAATATATTAGTCCCGGCACGGCTGACTCGCGAGGGAGTAGTCTTCGAATGAGCCTAAAATACCCACCGAAGAAGCCCCTTCCAAACGCAGACTGAGCCAAGTCTTTTACCTTCGTATCTCTGAGGATATGCAGGTAATCTATTCATCCCACCGTTCCTTCTGCAGGCAGGACCGAATCTATCGGGAGGCTCGGATCCTATGATTTGATGATTTGACGATCACCCGTATATCCTTGGACAAAGTCGACTTCGGAGGCACTTACAATGCATACCCCACAAGCCTAGCAGGTTGCCTGGCGAATCTGGATATTAATTCGGGTACTATTAGAGAGCTTTCTGACTAAGTTCTATACTATCACTTAAGATCCCAAGCCCAGCATCAATATCGTCTCTCTCGATTATGAGAGGGGGAGCGATTCTTATCGATGATTTTCCCGCGGACAAGATGGCGAGCCCTTTTTCAAACGCGGTCTTGACGATCCGGTCTCTCAGCTTCTCGGCAGGCTTCTTGGTTCTTCTATCTTCTACAAACTCTACACCTATCATCAGTCCAAGACCTCGAACATCGCCAAGGATTTTCTTATTCTTCTGAAGGTCTCGAAGATACTTCATTATATGCTGTCCTTTTCTTTCGACTTCATAGCCAAGACCCCGTTTTTTCATCAGGGAGAGAACGGCTTTGCCGGCTGCACACGCAAGCAAATTTCCTCCGAAGGTGTTGGCATGAGCACCTCGAGGCCAATCCATGATATCTCTCGGAGAGATGGTGGCAC
>JAHFOH010000125.1 GCA_023266955.1 Nitrososphaerota archaeon | reverse complement strand
CCGGCTATCATAAGCGCAATAGAAGATGCCCTTCAACCTTTGAAAGTTCACATCACCGAGATGCCAGTCACCCCCGAGATGCTGCACACCCTTTGCAGTGCTGCGACGAAACCTACTTCCAGTGACCAAGCGTGAGGGTCGTCCGCTTCACCTCACATAACAGAAGGGCTCGGCTCGGACTCGTTTCTGATGATGGAGTTATTGATCTTTCCCAGACCGAAGGACCTGGATTAAGCTCATGGCACGCGATTCTGAGAAGGGCTACAGAGCAGCGGGTATCGATTTGGAAGCTGCTGCTTCGGTCTTGCAAGAACTGCAAGGCCACTTACTCTTATTCAGAATTGTGGAAGTCTACTTCACCTGAGAAACCACATCGCTTAACACCAGACGATCCTCCTGAAGTCTGGGCCTGTGGTGTAACTTACCTTCGAAGCAGAAAGGCTAGGGAGGAGGAGAGCACCACTAAGGGAATCTACGATAAGGTGTATGATGCCGACCGGCCAGAGATTTTTTTCAAGGGCACAAGTCGATGCTGTGTTGGACCAAATGAAAGTATAGGAATTAGGTACGATTCTAGGTGGAACGTTCCGGAACCCGAACTTGCCTTCGTCCTAGGGTCAAGGCTAGAAATAATCGGGCTAACAGCTGCCAATGATGTGTCTTCACGGGACTTAGAGGCTCAAAACCCGCTATACCTGCCACAGGCTAAGATCTACAATGGCTCATGCGCCCTCGGGCCCAGTGTCCTAGTTACAGAAGATGCGGGTACTCCTGATTTGAAAATTAGTCTGCGGGTAGTTCGCGGAAAACGAGTAGCATTTGAGGGAGAAACTCGTACGTCAAGAATGAAGCGAAGCCTAGAAGAGCTGCGAACATACTTGCTGAGATGCAATGACGTCCCTCCACTGACCGTATGTTTGACGGGAACGGGGATTGTTCCTCCCGATGACTTCGCCCTAGGGGAAGGTGATCTAGTCGAAATCGGTATTGACCGGATAGGTGTTCTTCGGAACCCGGTCATCAAAGTCGGTCACCCGTAGCGGTTCAGTGAATTTGAATTCACAAGTGGCAAGACTGTTGTGTAAGTTAAATTAGCACTCATGCTATTCGCTCCTTCGTGTTCGAGCTAACTCGAAAAGTGGCTATCGTAACAGGTGGCTCCTCTGGGATCGGAAGGGCGACGGCATTGCTCTTTGCAGAGAGAGGCGCCCAGGTCATGGTCGCGGACGTTAATGACTCAGGGGGATGGGAGACCGCCAAGATGATTGAGAATGCTGGCGGGCAGGGATTTTTCGTTCATACCGATGTGTCGAAGTTACAGGACTTGAGTAACCTGATCGACATCACCGTTCAGCAGTACGGTGGAGTTGACATACTCTTCAACAACGCAGGAATGGCGTATTTCAAGGGGAGCTTGACAACTTCCGAAGAAGAGTTCCAGAGAACTCTCGATGTCAATCTCAAATCCACTTTCTTCGCGAGTACTTTGGCAGCCGCAAAGATGAGGGGTAAAGGGGGTGTTATAATCAATAACTCATCGGTGAACGCTGTCAGCGGAGCTGCAGATCTCGTTGCCTATTCTGCTTCCAAAGGGGGAATATTAGCGGTCACGATAGCGATGGCGAAGGAGTACGCTCCTTACGGAATTCGAGTGAACTGTATCCTACCTGGTCCGATTGATACTCCTATCAATGAAAGAAGACCGGAGATGATAACGGATCGTGTAGCTACCTTGGCTCAGATGGCGAACCTTACCTTGCTCAAAAGAGTAGGCGCACCTAGAGATGTTGCCTACGGTGCACTCTACCTCGCTAGTGAGGAAGCGTCTTTCGTTACTGGAACAGCACTAGTGGTTGACGGTGGCTACCTAGCGGCCAGGTAGTGTCTAGACTGAACCAGCGTTCCTTGCTGTGTACTAATGATCGTCACTTCAGGAAAGAGTGTCGGGAAATCCGTGACAAAAAAAAATTTTTTTTGTTTGGTATAGACTGCTATTTCATCTTACGTCATCTGAGCTCTAGACGACGCCTTCTGTTCGGAGCTGTGCTAGTTCGTTTTTGCTGATCATGAGGAGCCCACTGTAAATTTCCTCATTATGATATCCGACTGGTAGACCGGGATGAGAGACAACACCGGGTGTCTTTTCCATCTTGAATGCAGATCCGGGTATTCGTACCTTCTCGTTGTTCGGCATGGTAAAGTCTAGGTAGAGATGCCTCGCTTCCACATGTGGGTCATGAAGCTGCTCTTTCAGGTCTCGGAGCTCGCCAGCAACGCCACCAACGCTCATAACAAGTTCAACAGCCTCTTTCGTAGATAGTCGGGCAAACCACCCACTTGCTATCTGCAAGAGTTCCTCTCTATTTCTAAGGCGGTCATCGTTCGTTCTGAATCTAGGGTCTTCGGCAACCTGGGATTCACCAAAATATTCGGCGAGATTCTGGAAGGCTTCCTGTGTGTGTATTATTGCGTACGCGAAGCCGTCCTTAGTTTTGAACAGAGATTCCGGCGCGAATATATGGCTTGATGGTCCTATCCTTACGGGTAGGCCTCCCAAGTAATATACCATGCTCTGTTGCGAGAGGATTACAGCTACGTCGAACATAGACATGTCGATCCTTTGGCCTTCTCCAGTCAGATCCCTGTATCTTAAAGCGGCCAAGATGGCTATTACTGTGAAAGCTGGGGTCGCCAGATCAAGCACCCCCATTCCAACCCTCGTAGGCATGTCCGGAAAGCCGTTGGTGTCCATTAATCCGCTAACAGCTTGAACCGTTGGATCAAAGCCAGGATAGTCTCTGTAGGGCCCTTCGTATCCGTAGCCAGTCGCCGATACTGAGATTATCTTCGGATTAACCCTCTTCTGCTCCTCGTAGCCTAGGCCCGCGTCATCTAATGTTCCGGGCTTGAAGTTCTCTACGAGCACATCTACCTTTTTCAACAATTCGAATAGGATATGTTTTCCCCTTGGTTCCTTGATATTCAACGTGACGAATTTCTTGTTCGCATTATAAAATATGAAATGAAGCGAGTCTTTTCCGACGTAAGGGGGCACATGACGCATTGGGTCACCCCAAGGTGGTTCTACTTTTATTACGTCAGCTCCGAGTTCTCCCAGAATTCTACCCGTGTATGGGCCATTGAGGAAACTCGATAGTTCAAGTACTCGAAGTCCCTGCAGCGGGCCCATGCAGTTTAGACTCCTTTGAAGTTGGGTTCTCTTTTTTCGATGAAGGCCTTCATGCCTTCGACTCTGTCCTCTGTGCCGAATAGAGCTACTGTCGCCTCTATCTCATAGGAGAGAGAAACGTTCAGAGGAGCTTCTGTGCCCTCATTAACAAGTTTTTTAGCCTTAGCAAGGGCCAAGGGAGCCATCTTCGCCACCTTAACCGCCATATTCTTCGATTCTTCAATGAGCTTTTCTGCAGCAACGACCTTGTTGACCAGCCCTAACTGTCTCGCTTCTTCAGCACTAATGAATTCGCCGGTAAATAGCAACTCTTTGACCATGTTCCTCCCGATGATCCTTGTGAGTCTTTGTGTTGTTCCGCCGCCCGGGATCACCCCTAGTCTCAAAGTAGGATCTCCGAATTTCGCGTTGTCCGAAGCCACGATTACGTCACAGACTAATGCGAGCTCGAGCCCGCCACCGAGACAGTAACCATTCACCGCGGCGATGACCGGCTTCTCTAAGTTCTCTATCAGATCATATACCATTCGCCCAAGTTTCTGATGCTCCATGTATTCGACTACTTTTTCCATTTTGTTATACTCGTGGATGTCGGATCCGGCGCAAAATGCTCTGCCCCGTCCCGTTATGATTATGGTACGGATAGATGGATCCTTAGCGAGACTTTCGATTGCGTCATGTAGGATCCTTGTTGTTCTATTGTCCAAGGCGTTGAGCCTGTCCTCCCTGTTTAGCGTAACTAGAGCAATGGGCGGTTCCCGTTCGACCAGTACTGGGTTCTCGTCCATACATTCTTGCTCCGAGATGGTTTGGCGATAAGGTTTGTGCTTCATCTGAAGTTTTGGTTGTGGCTTTCTGATGGTGTAGCTGGTAGTTCGCTCATGTCGATCGGTGAGCAATACTTTAGAATGTCAACACCATACCAACTGTTGTGAAGGCAATCGCAAAGGTGAGGATGGAGCCTGGAATTGAGGTAATTGACGTTGACACAGATAGAATATCCGAGGACCAAGTCTTGCTTAGAATGAGATCGGCTTCAATTTGTGGAAGTGATCTCGGTCTCTATGAGTTCGCGCCGGCATATCACAAGTTTCTAAAAGTGCCAGTGATCTTGGGACATGAGTTTTCAGGAGAAATTGTCGAAATTGGAAAAAATGTATCAGGTTACCGTGTAGGTGAGAGGGTCGTCTGCGAGTCGGTAATCTACTGTGGGGAATGCAAATACTGCAGGATGGGTTTCACAAACATTTGCCAAAACTTCACGGTTTTCGGTGTCCATAGGAATGGAGGGTTCGCGGCTTTTGTGGCAGTCGAACCCAGGTTCCTGCATAAGATACCTTCGGAACTTAGCGACACGGAAGCAGGAATTGTAGAACCGCTTTCCGTTGTTGTAAACGCTCTTGACGATGTCGCGGATGTCAGTTTGGGAAAGACCGTAGTAGTAATCGGCCCAGGTCCCGTAGG
>JAHFOH010000023.1 GCA_023266955.1 Nitrososphaerota archaeon | reverse complement strand
AACCCAGGAGGACCTGTACGTGGATATCCTGAAGGCTGAACGCGAATACGCGAGAACACGCCTATTCTGGGACTAAGCTCCGTTTTCCTTGACCCGGTCACCTACGCCGTGGACGGGCTTAGGCCTAATTCTGGGCTCCTCCCAACTGCCCATCGCACTCAACCTATCTATCCTCACGGCCTTCGCAGCGGTAATGATTGGGATTGGAACGCGGAGCTTCAAACGCCTAAAGTAGGAGTATACGGTCTCCCGCATGATCAGCGCCATTGCTGACGGTGAGGTTTTGTAAATATGGTCAACGGAGATAATTTGGCGAAGGTTAGTTCCCAGAAATTCATTCACCTTACGACCAGAGGGCGAAAGACAGGGAGGGAACAGAAAGGCCATATGGGTCTGCGCCGCGTACACCTATCATATTGCATTGGCGCCAAATCTCAAACTCAACGTACCGACCTGTCCTCGTTCTCGGGTCAAAATGTTTCATAACCATAACTGCACATGCCGGACCACAAGTGAACTCGGATGTCTGCGCGTAATATGGTACGTTGAACTTCATGAACCTGTTCTATTAACCGAATTGTTTTCGCGGTGAGGGAGCTCTTACCATCAATTATTCCCTGTTCGTCGCAGACGATTCTATTTAGTGGCGCCACTTTGGCGTAAGATCTTCCAGATTCTTTCAGCCTTTAGCGGCATGTCGATGTGGGTTACTCCGAGGTGAGCTAGAGCGTCAACAGCGGCGTTCACTACCGCCTGCGGTGACGCTATGGTTCCCGTTTCGCCGACACCCTTTGCACCGATAGGGTTGTGAGGTGACGGTGTTTCTGTTCGATCAAGCTCGAACTTTGGTAACTCTAGAGCAGTCGGGACGGCGTATTCTGCAAGACTTCCGGTCACAAGATTTCCGTTCTCGTCGTACACAGCCTCCTCCCACAAGGCCTGAGCAAGTCCCTGTGCCAACCCGCCATGGACCTGCCCATCCACGATCATCGGATTGATCACTCTTCCGCAATCGTCGACCGCCACATAACGCCTTATTTTCACCTCTCCGGTCTCTGGATCGATGTCTACAGCGCAGATATGAGCACCAAAAGGAAAAACGAAGTTCTCCGGGTCATAGAAAGTCGTCGTTTCAAGTCCTGGTTCAATGCCGGGCGGGAGGTTTTCAGCCGTGTATGCCGAGAGCGCAATCTCCTGGATCGTCTTCGCCCTTGCAGGTGTGCCTCGGACGAAGAACCTGCCTTTCTCGAAGACCATATCCTCCTCACGGGCTTCGAGAAGATGAGCGGCTATCTTCCCAGCCTTGTCTTTGATCTTCCTTGCACCTAGTGCGATCGAACCCCCTGCCACCGGAGTTGTTCTACTACCATAGGTGCCCAACCCAAAAGGCGTCAAAGCAGTATCGCCATGAACGACCTCTACATCGTCTATGGGGATTCCTAATTCCTCAGCCACTAGCTGGGCGAAGGTTGTTTCTTCTCCCTGACCATGGGGGCTGGCGCCCGTGAACACGGACACCTTCCCGGTTGGATGAACCCTTATTGTGCAGCTCTCATAAAGGCCCAACCCGAAACCGGTAGCCCGGGCGACTTTCGAGGGCGCGAGACCGCAAATCTCCACATAACTGGATATGCCGATTCCAAGCAACTTGCCTTTCTTCCGCAGGCTAACTTGCTCTTTTCGAAGTTCGTCGTAACCTATCATTTCCATTGCCCTTTTCAGGGCGCGCGGGTAGTTCCCACTGTCGTAGGTTAGTCCTGTCGCGATTTGATATGGAAATGCCTCGGGCGGAATGAAGTTCTTCAACCTTAGCTCTGCAGGGTCCATTCCGATTTTGTGAGCGAGTATGTCCACCAGCCGTTCAGTTATGAAGGATGCCTCTGGCCGACCTGCACCTCGGTAGGCGTCGACGGGCGTAGTATTGGTTAAGACTCCAAAGACCTCACATTCGACATTTCGTATTGTGTAGGCACCGGGTAGAATGAATCCGAAGAGTATGGTGGGAATTCCTGGTGCAACGGTAGAAAGATAGGCACCCATGTTAGCGTAGACTTTAACTCGAAGACCCAGAATCGTTCCATCTTTCTTCGCGGCCAACTCGACATACTGAATGTGATCTCTGCCGTGGGTTGTGCCAACGTAGTTTTCATGCCTGTCCTCAAACCACTTGACCGGCCGCCCGAGCTTCATAGATAGAAGAGAAACGATCACTTCTCCTGGGTAGAGGTGAATCTTGCTCCCGAAGCCTCCTCCGACCTCAGGCGCAATGACCCTCAACTTATGCTCAGGAATTCCCAGACCCATGGAGAGAAGCAGTCTGTGGACATGCGGGTTTTGAGAGGTCATCCAGACCGTGAGCTCGCCAGTGGCAGAACTGTACTGAGCTAGCGCTCCTCTCATCTCGATCGCGTTCGGGATCAGGCGTTGGTTAACAAATCGTTCTTTAACGACGACTTCTGCTTCAGCGAAGGCCTTGCTAACATCCCCTCCTGAAAGTTTCCAATCAAAGCAGACGTTGTTCGGAACGTTATCATGGACTAAAGGCGTCCCTGGCTTCACTGCCTTCTCCATATCCACGACAACTGGGAGCGGCTCGTATTCTACTTCGATTAGTTCGAGGGCGTCTCGGGCAACGTAACGGTCTGTCGCAACCGTTACGGCGACAATGTCTCCTGTGTACCGTACCTTATCGACGGCCATTGGCGGATAGTCCGGAACCTTGAGTTCGGCATTGGGAATTTGCCATGCGCAGGGGATCGGCTTGAGAGCGTCTTTAAGGTCCTTTCCCGTAAAGACGGCAACTACACCCTCCAGAGCCTTCGCCCTTTCGGTCTTGATACTCCTGATCCTAGCATGCGCGTATGGCGTACGCAAGAAGCACGCGTGCAGCATTCCTGGCAAAACGAGATCATCAGTGTACGTTGAGCTCCCCGTGATTAGTCGAGGATCTTCCTTCCTCCTCACACTAGCTCCTACGAGAGCCGTGACGGCCAAACCTATCTCCTCCTAGCCGTGACCGTGACCTTTGCAGACCGCATACTTTCTGCAGCCGCAGCTACCGCCTTGACGATATTCTGATAGCCAGTGCACCTGCAAAGGTTCCCAGAAATGGCCCTTCTAATCTCGAACTCGCTCGGATTGGAGTTCTTCCGTAGAAAGTCATACGCCGTCATTATCATTCCAGGCGTACAGAATCCGCACTGCAACCCATGGTTATCCCAGAAAGCCTCTTGGATTGGATTCAGCTTGCCGTCTTTAGCAAGGCCCTCTATAGTAAGAACCTCACCGCCATCTGCCTGGACTGCGAAGATGGCACATGATTTTACCGCTCTACCGTTTAGCAAGAGCGTACATGCGCCACAGTTGCTGGTGTCGCAGCCAATGTGTGTTCCAGTGAGTCTAAGCACGTCTCGAATGAAATGCACTAGTAGCAACCTTGGTTCCACGGTCGCCTCTCGTTCCACGCCGTTCACTGTAACTCTTATCATGTGCTTGAAATTCTCCGGTCCGACTTTTCTTGGGCCGAGTGCTGCGCGTGACCTACCTTTGGGTGCCCTGCTTCGGGGTGTCTTTCTCCTATTCATCGCTGTGCCATCCTATCGAGAGCAGCTTGAAGAGTCCTCCTTGTGAAGACTTCCACCATGGCTTTCCTATATTCCGAAGACGAACGAATATCAGAGGGTGGGTCAGTGTTCTCTGCCGATATCTTCGCAGCCTTCTTGATGGATTCATCGCTCATCTTCTTTCCGATAAGAGCCTTTTCGGCCAAGGTGGCCTTGATAGGCTTGGGTCCAGCACCAGCCAATCCTATACCCGCCTCGACGCAGATTCCGCCATCACCGAGGGCTATCTGAGCCGCCACGCCTACTATTGCGAAATCTCCTACCTTACGCTCAAGCTTCAGATAAGCACCGCCACTCTTCTTTCGCGGCGAGGGAATGCGTATCTCAGTCAAAATTTCAGTAGGACCTAGGCGGGTGGTGAATGTGTCCACAAAGAATTCGCCTGCTTTTATCCTTCTTTCTCCCTTTGGGCCGACTGCCACGAGCTCTGCCCCTAACGCCAGCACGATAGCACCCCAATCACCTGATGGGTCGGCGTGAGCTAGGGCGCCGCCGATAGTGCCAACGTTCCTGACTATAGGGTCCGCCACCACACTTGCTGCGTCCAGCATTATCGGAAGCTTTGACTTCATGAGTTTTGAAGCCCCAATTTCAGCATGCCGCGTCAAAGCACCGATCTTGATGATGTCTTTCTCTTCCTTGATGTAGGAAAGTTTTGGAATGTGATTGATATCAACCAGATAGCGAGCGGACATGAGTCTAAGTTTCATCAAGGGAATTAGGCTCTGACCGCCCGCAAGAATTTTTGCATCTTCGCCGTGTTCACGTAGAAGAGAAACCGCGTCTTTGAGAGAAGAAGGAGCGACGTATTGAAATTGCCTAGGAATCATGGAATTACTTTGGTCGAAGATCCACATAAAACCTTGGCAAACTAGAACGGTTTCGTCTCCCAGAAAGGCAGATAAAAGTAGCAAGCCAAGGTGATCCGGGGCTGGTAGTCTAATTGCATTTTGAAGGCGTGTTCACAACAAGAGCTCCAATCGAGAGAGTGTTCGGATTCCTTCTGAATCCGAATGAGATCTCAAACTGCCTCCCAGACCTTCAGAGCGTTGATGTGAAAAGCGAGGACAGGTTTGATGCTGTCGTCAAAGTAGGGGTTGGGCCCATTAAGGGCTACTTCACGTTTCACTTAAGCGTGGTCGAGAAGGAGACCCCGAAGCATGCTAGGCTGAAAGCTCAAGGTTCGGGAAGCGGAAGCAGTATTGATCTCGATACTATAATGGACCTCGATTCGGTCAACGGTGGAACAACCATGAAGTGGAGCGCTGATACACGGCTTGGCGGTTTGATCGCCTCGATAGGTCAACGTCTTGTAACTGGGACCGTTGAGAAGACGGTGAATGAGTTCTTCAACTGTATAAAACAAAAGCTAGAGACATAAAAGCTCAATTGAAGATGGAGCGCATCCACTAGCAATATTTCCCACTTTGCCTATCAATCCCTATCTGGCGTGTCACTTGAGGTGCAGCAACCTATGGTCTTAACGGCGTCACTCCCATTCCAATCCGTCAAAGATGTTGAGGAGGCGTTGGCAGCTGCACAGTACGTTGCCGACCCTGCAGGATGCACAGCCATCTACCTGTCTTTGCGGCTTAACAGGCCACTCCTGGTTGAGGGCGAGGCGGGGTGTGGGAAAACTCAGATCGCGAAGGTGCTATCACAGATTCTGGATACCGAGTTGATAAGGCTACAATGCTACGAAGGCCTCGACGCAACCTCGGCCTTGTTTGAATGGGACTATCTCAAGCAGCTACTTACAATCCGGATCGAGGAGGCAAGCAAAAAAGCCGATAAGGTTCGAGAAGAGATATTTGGTGAAGCATACCTGTTGAAACGACCGCTGCTTAAGGCACTAACCTACGACGGACCGCGTCCCGCCGTTCTCCTTGTCGACGAACTTGACCGGGCTGATGAAGAGTTTGAAGGCTTCCTGTTAGAGTTTTTAGATGAATTTCAAGTAACGATTCCCGAGTACGGTACGGTCAGGGCCAAGACGCCGCCAATTGTCGTGATCACTTCAAACCGTACGCGCGAAATCGGGGATGGTATCCGTCGGCGATGTCTATACCTTTCACTATCCTATCCCACATCAGAGAAGGAACTGCGTATCATCAAGTTGAAGGCCCCTCATGTCAACGAGAAGCTGGCTGAACAGGTAGTTGGTTTCATGGGAAGGCTACGATACATGGAGGACCTAATCAAGAAGCCTGGTGTGGCTGAAACTCTAAACTGGATAGAAGCGCTGACCGGCATGGGTGTCACTGCGCTCAATGAGGAAGTGATCAGGGCCACGATGAGCTGTATCATTAAGAGTTCAGACGATTATCGCAAGCTCGAGGGCACCACGCTCCAATCATTCTTGGAAGAATCAGGCGATAAGTCTGCAAACAGATAACCCGACTTTCCTCACGAAAGAAATCGCGCGAGCAATAACCGAACGAATTATCAGTTTTTCTCAGGCCCTAAAGGAAGGCGGTATCAATGTTACCACCGCAGAGATCGTCGATCTTACTCACGCCTTTGATGCAAGCGACGCATTGAGTGAGAACGAATTCTATCTCGTTGTCAGAACTGTCCTCGTGAAAAGGGCAACAGACTTCCAGAAATTCGATGGCATCTACAATGGCTTTTGGCATGGCGAAAAGGCTGAGGAAAGTCACGAGAGACGACCGCCACGACCGCAGTCTGGCAGACTCGAACTGGGTAAGCTCGATCTGACAAATGTTCGCCCAAATGATTCAGAAGGAGGTCAACATGACGTCGCTGGAACGTTCGCTATCTATAGCCCCGTCGAAGCGAGGCGCCTTCGACGTTTTGATAGTGCAACTAACCTAGACTGGAGGGAACAACGCCGTGCTATGAGAGTGCTCAGTCGTTATTTTGCTTCACGCCCCGGAAGACGCTTTCGTGAAGCTCATCATGGACAGATTGACGCGAAGCAAACGATTCGCTCAAACCTGATCCACGCGGGGGAACTACTCAAGCTCGTGAGGCGCCGTCGGCGACTTTCGCGCGCAAAATTTCTCTTTCTGTGTGATGTCAGTGGATCCATGGAAGGACAAACAACTGACCTCATGCTGATGCTGGGTAACATATGTCGATCGACCCGTGAGACCGAAATCTTCGCCTTTAGCACACACCTTGTGCGCCTCACAGATCATTTCCGGTATCTTCCTCGGAAGGCCGCAATGAGAACACTTTCTGAGAGAGTGGACTTGTGGGGGAGCGGTACGAAAATCGGCCATTGCCTCAGATTATTCAGTTCAAATTTCCCACTTCTTGTCGATGAGCGGACAGTCGCCGTCATAATCAGTGATGGTTGGGATCTGGGTGACATAGAGGTGCTGGAGGAAGAATTGGCACGATTGCGTAGACTGTCGCGAGCCTTGGTCTGGTTGAACCCCCTCGCGGATGAGCCGAATTTTGAGCCGACTTCCGCAGGAATGGCTGCAGCCATGAATTACATTGACCTGTTCTCCAGTACCAGGATCCTGAAAGACATCGGCAATCTACGAGGACGTCTAGGAAAAACGGTCGAAATGCCCCGAATTGTTGTGCAAACCAACACATAGACGCGCGGCATCTCGTATACGTATAAATAAGCTCATGCCGAAGATCAAACCGATCTTAAGATGGCATTGATTCCCAAAACCTACACAACGGCGCTAACAGAGCTCGCTAACAAAAGAGAGCCTTTTGCTGTTGCGACAGTCGTTCGGACGCAAGGTTCGTCGCTGGCAAAACCAGGCTTCAAGATCGTAGTGGACGCCGAAGGCAAGGTCAGAGCGGGAACTTTGGGCGGTGTGTGCCCAGAAGGCCCAATAATCCAGATCGCCCTCGATACAATGGTGAAATCGCAGCCCCGGATGATTCGGGTTCACCTCGAAGATGTTGAGGCTGCTGTTAGCCGCACAATTGCAAGCCATGATCCAGACGAAATCCACGTGGAGACGAATTGTGGAGGCAGGCTGGAAATCTACGTTGAACCATTCTTGCCGCCTGATCGGTTGATCTTGATCGGACAAGGAGGCAAGGACGATGTTGAAGACGATCTTATCCGATTAGGAAAACTTCTAGGTTTCGAAGTGGTTGTAATCGACCCTAACCCAGCTCTGACAGAGAACCCACATCAACTTCTCAGGGACTTGGACTTCGACTTGTCCAGTTTTTCCTTCTCAAGAACCGATTCCGTAATCGTTCTCACAAAAGGAGCAAGGGATGTTGAGGTTTTAGAGACTCTATCACGTGTACCTTTGAGGTTCGTTGGACTAATGGCGAGCAACAAGAGGATCCAACAGGATGTGGACGCTCTAAAGGAAAAGGGAGTCACTACGGCGTTCTTAAATGCTCTACATGCACCGGTCGGCTTAGACATTGGAGCGATTACGCCGATGGAGATTACGCTCAGCATTATGGCACAGGTCGTCGCTACCAAATATGGAAAAGGCAGTGCCTTTGAGAGGACCGCCAAGATGGTTGTCTCTCAGTCGCAATAGCCTGCGTTTTGATAAGTTAAGACGGAGAACCTTGCCTGGTACGAAGCTCGAAATTCTCAGGAACACTCTCCCTAATTCTTCACGTAGGCGTGAGGGGACGCTAGGAACTTGTCGGCACAACCCTCACAGCAGAAAAAGTAGGTTCGTCCGCCATACTCTGCTTTTGCTGCTGGATGCACGGCATCAACTGTCATGCCGCAAACTGGGTCGGTTGCGTAGGAAGCGGTAGTGGGAGAGGCAGGCGCTTCGACGAGAGTACCTCCTACTTGGGTAGAAGATACCTCCGACGCGCTGACGGCAGTTGTGAGTTTCCTTCGAATCCCTACTATTTCCGCGACGATGCTCACGGCGATTTCTTCGGGGGTAACAGCACCTATGTCTAGGCCGGCGGGATTCTTTATCTTGCGGAGCCTTTCGGCTGGAATGCCCTTAGCAGCCAAGTGATCGACAATCACTGCGGCTCTCTTTCGACTCGCAACCAAGGCAACATATGGTGTGTCGGTTTTCAAGAACCGTTCTAGACTACGCTCATCGAATCGACCGTGGGTGGCCACGACTACAAAGGTGTGAGGTGTGATTTTGATGTCAGGAGATTCCGGATCGTTGTAGACTCTTTCTGCATCCGGAAAGTCTTGTTGGGTCGCTAGCGGATCGACGACGTGCACCGCTAAGCCCATAGCCTTACCTAGACGAGTAAGGGCAGCTGCAATTGGTTCATGTCCGATTACGAGCAGTCTGGGCTGCGGCAAATGAGGTTCGATATAGATATCCATCGTTCCACCACTATAGCACTTCATCGGAACAGATATCACTCCATGTCTGGACTCATTCAATTCGCCGCCAGTGCTGATACTGATGAAGCGCGGCTTGCCGTCAGATAAAGCTGCCAAACCTTGCTCAATAACGCTCGATTGAGAACAAACTCCGCCAACCCAGCCGAACAATTTACCGCCATTCAAGACCAGCGCCTTTGAGCCTGGCTTCGCCGACGTTGGAGGAACCACGCGGACGACAGTCGCCATGGCGAACGGTTCCTCCTTGCTGCTAAGCTCATAGGCCTTTGCGAAAATAGGCTCGACGGAGCCCACCTGAACTGTTGCGTGCAGCTTTGATGATTCTTGCACGCCTTCCTGATGAAGATGGGGAGGATTGTTCTTGCCCATGGCTTCACTCTGCAAACTTAGGCGAATGGCTCTCTCTAAATCCTCCGGTGTATCGATATCGATTAGCACCCCTGGATCATCAACCTCAACTGTCTCTATATCCGCGGGATGGTCGTCAAAGATTGCTCTGCAGCCTATATCGCCCGTGATGCGCGACATTTCGGGGAAGAGTCGGCGGGCTATTAGGACCGGGTTGCCTCGAAAGCCCCTGAACGCAGGAACGACGATTGCTGGCTTTCTGTCTCGGAAGAAGTCAACTAACCGATTGACGGTCTTGGAGCTAATGAGTGGTTGATCAGCCAGAACAATCAGTGCTGCTTCAGCATCATCCTTAACGGCACGTAAGCCGGCGCGAATCGAAGTGCTCATTCCTTTCGCATACTCCGGGTTCTCGACTACACTCACATCTTCAAGGGAAACGGCTTGGCGGATGGCCGCTGAATCATAGCCCAACACCACTACGATGTCATCTACCGTTGACTCCTTGAGGTGGTCAATTACGTGGCGTAAGAGAGGGAGATCCCGGAGACGGATCAGGGGCTTGGAACGCCCCATACGACTGCCCGAACCGCCGGCTAGAACGATCGCGGCGATCATGCGACGAACGCAGGGTTTTGGACTGGCTAGAGGGCTACCCCTTTGTCTTTGAGAATTTGCCACACCCTCCAGGGGTGTAGCGGCATGTCAACATGTGTAACGCCGAGGTGTGAGAGGGCGTCTACAACCGCGTTGACGTAGGCCGCGGGAGATCCCACTGTAGCTGACTCGCCAACGCCTTTTGCCCCAAAGGGGTGATGTGGAGAAGGAGTGACCGTCTTGTCGGTCTCCCATCGCGGTGTTTCCACTGCTGTCGGTATCAGGTAGTCCATGAAGTTGCCTCCGAGCTGGTTGCCGTCCGAATCGTATTTGATCTCCTCCATGAATGCGGTCCCAAATCCCATTGCAAGAGCTCCGTGGATCTGTCCCTCGACGATCAGCGGGTTGATTATGTTGCCGCAATCATCTACGGCCAGAAATCGCCTCACCTTCACCTCTCCAGTGCCTCTGTCGATGTCTACGACGCAGACATAAGTGCCGAATGGGAAAGTCATGTTTGGTGGATTGTAGTAGTGTACTGCTTCGAGTCCGGCCTCTAGGTCGGGCGGATGGTTAGTGTAAGCTGCGAACGCGATGTCCTGAATTGTTTTGGCTTTGTCTGGTGAGCCTTTTACGAAGAACTTTCCTCTTTCCCAGACTAGGTCTTCTTCCCTAGCCTCCAGTAGGTATGCGGCGATTTTTTTTGCTTTAGCTTGTATTTTGCGGGACGCCATGGCCGCGGCTGCTCCAGCGGTTGGGGTGCTACGGCTGGCATAGGTACCCAGACCGTATGGGGCAGTATCAGTATCGCCTTCCTCAACAGTGATGGCGTCGACCGGGAGGCCTAATTCCTCAGATATTATCTGTGCATAGGTTGTTTCATGGCCCTGTCCTTGCGATTTCGTCCCGAAACGTGCAATAGCGGTGCCAGTTGGGTGGATTCGGATCTCGCAGCTGTCAAACATCTTCAAGCCAAGTATATCGAAAGTGTTGGCGGGTCCGGCACCTACTATCTCGGTGAAGCTGCTAATTCCTATCCCCATCAGTTCGCCGCGTTTGCGTTTCTCCTCCTGCTCTTTTCGAAGCTCTGCATATCCGATCTTCTTCAGCGCCTTATCCATGGCCGCTTGATAGTTACCGCTATCATAGGACCATCCAAGCGCTGATTTGTAGGGGAACTTGTCTGCTGGGACGAAGTTCTTCTTACGCAGTTCAGCGGGGTCCATATTCAGTTTATGCGCCAAGATGTCCACGATTCGCTCGATTGCATATGCAGCCTCAGTCACGCGGAATGAGCATCGGTACGTGATTCCGCCGGGTGGCTTGTTTGTGTGTGCCCCGTTGACTTCCGCATAGGCCGCCTTCATATCGTAAGAGCCTGTGCAGATGCTGAATAACCCCGCGGGAAACTTTGACGGGTTCGCGTCCCCGAAGAAAGCTCCATGGTCACTAGTGGTGTTTATGCGGAGTCCGAGTATCCTGCCATCTCGTTTCGCAGCGAGCTCAGCCGTCATGTACCAGTCGCGGCCGAAGGCTGTGCTCTGGTGGTCCTCCGAACGATCATTGATGTATTTCACTGGTCTTCCGGTCTTAATCGATGCGACTGCTGCCACGACGTAGCCAGGGTAGACGTATACCTTTCCGCCGAAGCCGCCTCCAATATCTGGGGAAACGATCCGAATCTTGTTTTCTGGAATATGGGTCACGAGGGAGGCGACGGTTCGAACGGCGTGCGGCGCCTGCGTGGTCATCCACATGGTTAGTTTCCCGGCGATCGAATCGAATTGCGCTACACACCCGATTGTCTCCATGTAAGAAACATGGATGCGGGGGTAGTACAGATCCTGCTTCACCACAACGTCAGCTTCCTTGAACGTCTTGTCAACGGCTTGTTTGTCGCCGGCCTCCCAGTGAAACACCGCGTTCGTATTCTTGTCAGGCCGAACGACCGGCGCTCCCGGTTCAAGCGCTTTGCGGGGGTCCACGACAACGGGCAGCGACTCGTATTCTACCTCGACGAGTGCAACGCCGTCAGCCGCAGCGTAACGGTCCTCGGCAACTACGCCCGCTACTTCCTGTCCTTGGTAGACCACCGTGTCAGTCGGAAGGACCATTTGCTTGTCATTCATCAGAGTCGGCATCCACGCAAGTCCAGCCGCCTCCAGATCTTTCCCGGTGACGACAGCCAAAACGCCGGGATGGGCTAGAGCCTTTTCGGCATTGATGCGCGTGATTTTGGCGTGGGCGTAGGTGCTGCGAACGAAATCCAGATGAAGCATGCCCGGTAACTTGATATCATCGACGTAGTTTCCGTGCCCTTGAATGAACCGCGGGTCTTCCTTTCGCTTTATTGCATGTCCCATCTCGTGAATCACAGGTGCCTCAACTGCCATATTCTCTCACCTAGCCGGAACCGGCGCCTCCGGTTGTCTCATCTTCTGCGCCGCGTACTGGACTGCTTCCACGATTTTCACGTAGCCTGTGCAACGGCAGAGGTTTCCAGAAATCCCTCTTCGAATCTCCTCTTCCGTTGGATTCGGGTTCTTCTGAAGCAGCCAGTATGATGTCATGAGCATTCCTGGGGTGCAGAAACCGCATTGGAGGCCATGTTTCTCCCAAAAACCCTCCTGCACGGGGTGGAGTTTTCCATCCTTCGCCAACCCTTCAACAGTAAGCATCTCCTTTCCTTCCGCTTGCACCGCGAGGATTGTGCAGGACTTGACGGCTTTGCCATCTAGTATTACGGTGCATGCGCCACAGTTGCTGGTATCGCAACCGATATGCGTGCCAGTCAATCCTAGCGTCTCTCTGATGAAATGCACCAAAAGTGTACGCGAGTCCACGTCGGCCTCGCGCTTGTTTCCATTCACTGTTACCGATATGTGATGGCGAGACATGTTCAAGTCCCTCCTCGCGCCCGTTCCAGAGCGCGCTGCAATGCGCGAACAGTCAAAACCCGAATCATCTCTCGTTTGTATTCCGCTGGCCCGCGGAGGTCCGAAACAGGTTGTGCGTCTTGTGCGGCGAGATTTGCTGCTTCTCGAATCTCCTTCTCACCTGGCTTCTTTCCTCGGAGAGAAGCCTCAGCACCTTTCGGTTTGAGTGCCTTAGGACCGGCCGCGGTCAAACCTAGCCCAACGTTTTCGCAGATACCTTGCGCATTTAGTTTTACTTGCGCCGCGACGCCGACTATAGGGAAGTCCCCAACCCTCCTCTCCAGCTTCATGTAAGCACTCCCGGTATGTGCAGACGGAACCGGCACGCGAATCTCTTTCAGTAACTCGGTCAGCTTTAGCGCAGTCTGGAAAGTGTCCACGAAGAACTGTTCAGCGGGGATGACACGCTCGCCGCTGGAACCGAGTGCAACCATTGAAGCCCCAAGAGCTAGCATAGTTGCAGGCAGGTCGTTAGCGGGATCGCTATGGCAAATGTTGCCCCCAACTGTGCCCATGTTCCTCACTAAGGGGTCAGCAATATGTCCAGCCGCATCCGACAGTACTTGATATTTTGACTGAATCAGCTGCGAGGCCTCCACATCCGCGTAGCGTGTGAGAGACCCAATGTGTAAGTAACCATCGGACTCGCGAATGTATTCCAAACCTACAATGCGGTTGATGTCTACTAGATACTTGGGACTAGCCAACCGGAAACGTAGCAGAGGGATGAGACTGTGTCCTCCAGCGAGGACCTTCGCATCATCACCCTGCTTTTCGAGGAATTTGACACCCTCATCCAACGTACGTGGCGCGACATAGTCAAAACTGGCTGGAATCAATAGAATCAGCCTCTTTGATAACTCGTAAAGTGTGTTTGGCCCTACATTATTTAGACTTGCGATTATGCTCTCTTTCGATATCATATGCAGAGAGCTCTCTACATCTCCGACCCTGCACTGGCCAACCAGGAGGTTGCGGGAATCCTTCAGCAGAAGAACAAGTACGACCTAGAACACAACAGCAT
>JAHFOH010000022.1:7503-13824 GCA_023266955.1 Nitrososphaerota archaeon | reverse complement strand
AGTCAACTCGCAGTAGTTCCTAAGATTGTGAGTAGGCGCAAGTCTTAGAGGCGTGCGTAAGGATAGTGCAGCAAGATGAATGTTAGTGCTTGTGTCTGGAGCTGTGCACGTAGCAGAAAGTCTCCCCGCATTGCCTGCACTTCCAGTAGTACTCTGACCCGAGTCTTCGTCCACACCATTTGCAGACCACTATCGCCTTCTCGGGCGCTATGAGAGACATCAGCTACCGGTCTCATGTTTCTTCCATCTAATAAAGGTTTAGAAAAGTTGACCCAGGGTGAATATATCTTCACCCATAGGGGATATGGCCTCTTCCTACACAGATCCTCGGCAGACTTCCCGCGATTATATCATCTGCAGCGGCGATAATGCGTGCAAAGATAGTCCAAGTTGCATTGGGACTAGGAGCCTCCTAGCGTTCCTCAACCCTAGGTGCCAAGTAGAAGTGAATCGTTCCGCCCATCTCGCTTAGTCTAAACTCGAGTCTGAGAGGCATCTTACTCGAGTATTCGGAGACGACTGTATCTGATGTAGCGCCTGCAGCCTTCGTAATATTCAGTAAGTAATCTATGCTGTAAGTGGCTTTACTATCCTCCTTCACATCCAGCTCAAGTAGGTCAGCTCCAGTCTTGTCCATTTCAGCCGATGCTGAGCCTGAATCACTCTTACCCGAAAAAGTCACTCGATCCTTACTGGTCTCGATGCTGGTGTGGTCGGAAACGACGCTGATGTCGCTCAGGATTTTTTCGAAAGTTGCTTCGGTCATCATAAGTTTAGAGTTGAAAGTCAATTTAGGCAGGGGTGTAGGAGCCGAGGTGCTTTCGATCAGGTGGAGCTTGTACTCCCTCTTGTAGCCGTCTTGAATCCTAAGTACCAGAGTCTCTTCATCGGCCCTGCTGATTTCGACGCTATCTCTTGTGTCCGCTCTCTTGATGAGCTTTACAAAATCTGCGACTCTTACAGTGAATTTGAGCTGTGAATCACACTCATACTTTTCGAAGGCAGAACTAGGCCAGTTCAAATCCACCAGCGCAACGTGGGATGGATCCATTGCCCTAAAGCTCAAACCTTCAGGAGCTGCTTCAAATGTAGCCTCCTCTACTAGAGTTGAAATGGAGTTAGCTACTGATTTCCATTCACTGGGCGAAGAGGTTCTAGCGAGAAAAACCATCAGTACTCACGGCTGGGGTGCCGCTCTACCTTTTAAAAAGGTGATTAGAATCTGAATTTTACGCGTACTGTCTCCATGTATGTCCGCAATTCTCACATCTGAAGAACTGTGTTGTCGGCTCGTCTCCTCCCCTAGTCTGAAGCATCCACCAAAAAGCTGTTGTGTGCTTGCATTTTGGACATTCTATGGTGGTCGTAGGCATGGTCTTAATCTTCTCCTCCGCTGCGCCAACGACTTTGATGGATGATGTCTCCAGCTCTTCGGATTTTGAGACCGCTTTGTCGGTCTTTCTGTAGAACCCGCATTTGTCGCAGGCGAGAGCTGAAATGCTCTTAGTCTCGAGTCTGACCTGACGGACCTTGAGGCGAGTTCCGTCGTTGGGGCAGAATTCCAAGGTTGTCACTCACCAGGTGGTTTTCGCTCAGCAAGAGCCCTCCTGGCCTCATTCAATATTTCCGTGCTCCGTTGGACCGCCCTCTTTGAACCATCAGTCAATACTTCCGGCACCTTCACCTTTCTTGTTTGGATTTTTAGAACTATCCTCTTCACTAGGGGGTGGGCTGGCATTACACCAGCGAAAACTACTCGCTTATCGCTCAGAAGTTCGTGGTGAACGATTTCAGCGACGGAGAAATCTTCGTCCTCTAGGTGCAGCTCCATCAGATTTTCAGTGCTGGAAGCAATTTTGACTACCATGGAAATTTCCCGTTACCACCAATTTACATGTACTAAAACTTTCTCGCCGCTTGGTAGTTAGGATGAGGTAAAGCGAACCCCTTATCTCTCCTTAGTTAGAATCTGAACTGCGCAAGAGGCAAGCCGCTTGAATTTTTCCGCGTCCTTTTCGCTTCCAACAATAGCCCCGTAATGCATTGGAATTGCTAGTTTAGGCTTGATGACCTTCGTAGCCTCAGCTGCCTCTTCAGCAGTCATCACATAAGTCCCGCTTACAGGTAGAAGAGCTACATCAGCCTTGAGATCCTTCATCTCAGGGATAAGATCGCTGTCTCCCGTATGGTAGACCCTCACTCCCTTCAGAGTAACAATGAAACCCACTTTCTGATCCTCCTTGGGATGAAAGACTTTCCCAGGCGCTCGGAACTTATTGACATTGTATGCTGGCACAGCTTCAATAGATACATCACCTACTACTTGCTTATCACCTGGCTTAACGGACTTAATCTCTCTAACCTTTAGGGTAGATAGCGACTCCTTGCAGGCCTCAGTTGTAATAACCACTGTCGACGGGCTAGCTATCTTTCTCGCATCTTCTATGCTGCAGTGGTCGTAATGTTCATGTGAGATTAGAAGGATATCCGCTGGTTCGCCACCTGCTATTTGATACGGATCAATGTAGATGGTTTTGGAATCTTTTATTCTGAAACAATCATGCCCAAGCCAGCTTATGCGGATACCGGAATATTCAAACATGGTCGCATCATAATGGCAGAGATCTTTGATGCTTTAAACTTGACCCAGTCGTCGAGAAGTTAACGACCCAGAAAGCTCTTGTCACGATAATGCTGAGCAGCTTCACTATTTCTTCTGCTTCAGCAGATGAACCGCCATATCCAGAATTCTTCTTGCTATTTCTTCCTTTGGTAGCAATGGTACGTGGGTGACACTCTTCTTCCTATCGACTATGTATACTTCGTTCGTGTCAGCCTCGAATCCGACGCCCCTCTTTCCAACATCATTTGCAACTACTAGATCCGCGCCAGCTTCATTCAGCAGGGTAGTGGCACTCTTAATCATCCTATCTTTCGGAAGTTTGTATTCAGCCTTGAAGGCGACCAAGAGCGCCTTCGGACTCACTTTCTTAACCTCATCAATTACCTTCGTAGTTGGTGACAGAGTTAGCTTCAACTGCCTAGTATCCCTAGTTGATAGTTTCCTTCCGAATGGCTTGTCGGGTTTGAAATCTGCGGGAGCTGCGGCTGACACGACAAGATCGTAGTTGGCACTCTTCAGATCCCCGACAACAGCATTTCGAAGTTGCTCTGTTGTGTAGATGTGAATAGTTCGAATTCCGTGAGTAACACCTGTTAAACCTGGACCTTGGATCAGAGTCACATCAGCTCCTCTCCTCCAAGCCTCCTCCGCTATGGCAACACCCATCTTCCCGGTACTTCGGTTTGTGATGATTCTTACCGGATCTATGTGTTCAACTGTGGGACCAGCAGTAACCATGACTCTGAGTCCCTGCATATCTTTGTATCGAAGCTTCCTAACGACTGCTGCAACGATATCTTCGGTAGATGCAATCTTAGCCTTCCCTTCTTCAAGTCTCGGCTCTACAAACTCAACGCCAAGGGCCCTTAACCTTCCAATGTTCTCCTTGATGATTGGATTAGTATACATTGGCTCATGCATTCCAGGCGCTATTATGATGGATGTCTTTGTGCCAAGAGCCACAGAAGCTACTGTAGTGACGGGGTTATCATCAACTCCCGCGGCGATCTTGCTGATGGCGTTAGCTGTAGCCGGCGCGATCAAGACCAAGTCCGCTTTTCCTTGCCAGTTTCCCACCAGCTCAATATGCTCAGTCTTACCCGTTAGTTTTGTGACGACAGGATTTCCCGAGGCCCATTCAAGTAAATTGGGGTGTATTATCTTGCGGGCTGCATCCGTCATAACCGTGTAAACTTCAGCACCATGCCGCATAAGTTCCCGGCAAATCTCAGGGCTTTCCGATGCGGCCACGCTTCCACAAACGCAAAGAACAATATGCTTATCACGCAGATCCTTACTTACGGAACCAATAATGTCCTTCCGTGGGGTACTAGCCAAAAATACCAAAAGATAATTGTGGACGATGGAGATTAAGCTTATCGTTAGTCTATCGAATTTGAGTACCACCGAAGTCAGCAGCCAGCTTCCTGTCCTCTTGGTTACCGCATTCTGTGCACTTTAGCCCCTCTCCCATTCGTACCAACCTGGCACCGCAGATGCTGCATGCCGCGTAAATAACACCGTTGTCACTTCCATCGAGCGTAAGATGAATAATGGCGTTCTCATCACTCACCACCTTGGCCCTGAGTAGATCACCCGGCTTACAGTAAATAACTCTCCTTCGTCTGACGCGTCCCATTGCTGGCTCCTGAGGCAATAGGATCATTCCGGTGAATCCTCTGTTATTGGGCTCCCCGTTCAGGTAATGTATTCTTATGTTCACGATACTGCCCTGAACAGTCTCCGCCTGTCCCACCACCTCATCCCCGGGAATGGGCATCTTCGTTCGTACCTTTACCGGCTTCACCTCGAGCCTTCTTCTGACAAGATCAGGTTGTGTCTTCCCAAGCTTAGTTGATCTGACAACTTCGCCAGTCGAGTATGTGCCGGCTCCTCCCTCAAACTCTTCGATAACTGCTACCTTCTCCCCAGGAATTACGGGTTTTTCTTTAACGGAAGACATGTGTCGATTTAGTTCCTTTGAGCCCGAACCTGCTGTTCCAACTATTTCACCCTTACCATGTAAACTTTGACACTACAACCAATGACTCTTTTGGAGAAAATCACCGGGCTCTTTACCGTCGAGAACTTGTATTAGTGCCTCAGCCTGCGGAACAGAGAGTACGGGCTTTTGAAAAGTGTATCCGTCAATTGATATTCTGGGGCAGGCAGTTTGTATGAAAGCCTCCACGTCGGAAAAGAGCGCCAGTCTATCACCGTTGATTTCTCTCATAGCTAGAAGTCTCACCTTCTTACCTCTCTCCTCCAGCTTCCTCTTGATGTCCAATGTTCTTCCGACCATCTTCTGACCTTCCTTTAAGCCAGTGATCACTCCAAATGTTTCTGCATCTCTAGCTCTGTAAATGGCCAGTATCGTCCTCTTCAGCCTCTCTTGTACCAGCTCTGTAACATCAACGACCTCATTAAGGTATGGATCCAGCATGAAGGTGGGTTTTGCGGTAGAAAGCGCCACTCCGATGGCGTGAAACCTGCTTTGACCCAGGAGTACAAACGCGTTAACTGAGTCTCTCGTCTCGAAGACTGGATAAAATTCACAGCCGAAGACTTGGCCGTCTTTCAGTTGCCCCTTCCCTTTACCTATGATAACTTCAATTCCATTTTGCTCCAAGAACTTGCGTGCCGACTCAAGCTGGTGCAAGTGAGGACTGAGGCTGCAAAGTCCAATGCTACCGAATTTTCGCACGATGGGAAGTGCAAGACTAAGGATTTCCTGAAATGAGACATCATCCCAAGCATCTATCAGGACGGTCCTCTCCCCCAGCCTGTCAAAGGCGATGTTATGTCCTACGTGAAACGCTATCTCAGCACCTAAAGCCGCAGCCTCTATATTGGGTGTATCACAACTGCCATAGCTGGGATCAGCCAGAACAAAGGTCTCTATACCGTATCGATCCCTTATCTCCGAAGCGATGGGCTCTAGCCGTGATAGGAGGCCGTCTGGCGCATTAAGTGCTACAATCTTAGGTCTCCTTCTCTCAATCTCCTCGTAAATCCTTTTCTCGTCGACGTGAATCAAAGGTTTGGAGAGAAGAATTTTGGCTTCGATTTATCACTTTAGGAGAAAATGATGACGCACTCTGCCTAGGTGCGCAATTTGAGGATATTCTGAGGTAACGAATTTAAGACTGCAAGTTGATGCGGGTATTTAGGGAGAAGTTTCGATGAGTAAGAAGCGGAAGCGGGAGGCGCCAATGCCAGCCTCCAGTGCTGGTTTGCTGCGCTTCTTCGAAGACGAGACCAAGGGAATAAAAATTCGCCCTGAGATAGTGATAGGTCTATCTATAGTACTCATTGTAATTTCAATCCTAATTCGTTTTGTAATTCCGACTGGATAACGGTCAGGTAAGGTAGCTTCTGCGAACTGATTCTACGTCAAACCTAGCTAGGCGCTATAGTCGCCTATTCCACCTGCCCTCCTTCCTACTAGCAGTTGTGATTGCCGGAACCGTTTATCTTGTGATATTTGCAGAGCTCTCCATTGTTTCAGAGTTTTCCTTCGATTCTGCGGTACTTCTAGCAGCATTCGTTCAATTCATTCTTTTTGCCCTCCTCTATATTGAGCGACGCCTGCTGAGCTCGAATAAACTTGCCACATTCAGACGTATTTGTGCTGTATCAGCTCTCTCAAACGGCACTTGGCTAGCGTGTTCGACACTGGGACTAATTTTATGGTTTCT
>JAHFOH010000022.1:2112-7403 GCA_023266955.1 Nitrososphaerota archaeon | reverse complement strand
TTGAGCGACGCCTGCTGAGCTCGAATAAACTTGCCACATTCAGACGTATTTGTGCTGTATCAGCTCTCTCAAACGGCACTTGGCTAGCGTGTTCGACACTGGGACTAATTTTATGGTTTCTCCGAGCTTCCAGGGAAGCATTCTTCTCTTTTCTAGTCTTGGGCATACTTCTAGCAATCGCCTTCCGTATATTTGTGGTAAGGTCAGTTTTCTCGGACAGCTTTTCGTCTACATTGCCCATTGCAGGCCTCCAACCACTAGTCCTTGGCTTTGCGATAGTCCCGACGGGTAGACTGGCCTCAAGCTTTACGTCCTCGCCAGCTCCTTGGGTGGGCGGCTTAGCTTCTATAGCAGCGGTTATCCTCTATGTCACATCAATAGAGAGGTCTGGGTCTGAATCTCTCAGGGCGTCTCCTCTTAAACTGCTCAAACATTTCCTGCTGGCATGGGCCGAGGGTGAATCTTCAGAGTTGGAGGATGATCTGGAGAAATTTGGTTCTAGCACGACAGTAAGAACGTATCTCCTCCAGCTTGAGACGGCAAATGGCAAATGCGAGGTTGTAGTCCCTGAGGTGCATCCTGGTCCCTTTTATCCTGTCGGAAGTAGTAACCTACCGTACGACCTTCAACAGCACTTCTCTCAGGTTGGAGAAACGACGCTTGTTATGCATGGCATTTCAGGTCATGCGGGAAATCTCCCTTCGAAGAGGCAGGTCACAAGTTACATCCAGTCCTTAGGTTCGGCTGACCTTATTGAGCGGGATGAAAAATTCGTTGGTCCCGTCACTGTCACCGTAGGTAAGGCCACTGTAAATGGTATAGGACTAGGCTCAGTGGCACTCCTAACCGTTACTCTCTCCCCCCATGGCATGGAAGATTTTCCCGAAGAAGTGAGAGAGGCAATGGCAAAGGGGGGAGCGGAATTTGGTTGGAAGCACACGATTGTTGTTGATTCACACAACTCTGAAGGGTCGCCACCCTCGACTGAGGAATCTAAGGAAGTGGTTGATGCAAGTCGTTCCGTGCTGGAGAAGTTAAGATCGTTCGGTCCATCGCCTTTCTCCGCAGGTTTTGCTCACAGCTCCGAGCTGGGTCTGAAGTTTGGGGCGGATGTTGCGCCGGGTGGAGTGGGGGTGCTGGTAATTTCCTCTGTAGGCGGTCGGTGGGGAATGGTGAGCTTTGATGCCAACAACGCAGTTACGCATCTCAGAGAAAGGCTGATGGCTAGTTTGGCGCAGGACGGAGTATCCGTCCTCGAGATCTGCACCTCCGACACACATTTCACTGCTGCTAGAACACTGGGTGGGAAGGGCTACATTGCGCTAGGTCAGTTAACAGAGTTCCAGGAGATCGAGCGCAAAGTTAGACTGCTTACGACCAAGGCTATCGAAAAACTCAGTGATGCCAGGGTTGAGATAAAACTAGCGTATTCCACTGTATCTACTATGAGTGAGAGTGTTATCGAAACTTTTTCACGAACCTTAGATCGGACTTTGTCAGTTGCCAAGAAAGGCGGCGTTGGTGTGCTGCTAATTTCTGGAATCGCTCTGGTTGGTAACGTTCTATTGGCACTGTGAAGTGTTTCTTCCCTTAGTTAGAGAGCAGCCGAGCCAGCGTATCTACTTAGATCGGGAACTTCAGAGTTTTCAAAACCCTTACGAGTGGAAATAGATTGTCTATCCCGTTTACCAAAAATCGTTCAGAAGCGGCATTTCCTGACTAACAGAACGACTGGATTCCTCCGAATATTTAACAAAGGATTTATGGCGTTTTCAAACGCATTCACTAAGAAAACTTGGGGAGGCGATACATAGGCGCCAGCATCAAGAGGGTTGAAGATCCAAAGGTACTAACCGGCTCAACTTCATACGTAGATGACATCACCCCAAGTGGCACAGCCTATCTTTCCCTGGTGAGGAGCCCCTATGCTCATGCCATAATCAAGAAGATAGAGTTTCAAGCTGCGGAGCGGGAAAGGATACTTGCAGCGGTCTCAGGGCGTGATCTTGCTAAATCAGTTAAGCCAATTCCGCTTTTCGTTACTCCGCCCGGCGTAAAGAAGCGGCAAATATTCCCGCTTGCGATAGATAAGGTCCTCTACGTCGGCCATGCAGTAGCAGCTCTAGTCAGCTCTTCGAAATATGAAGCTGAGGACGTGTCAGAGCTAGTGTCCGTGGATTATGATGTTCTGCCGCCAGTTACGAACGTAGAAGACGCCATCAGGGAGGATGCTCCAATACTGTTCAACGAATGGGGAGACAATGTAGCGTATTCCATGAAGGAGGAGGCTGGCGATGTCGAAAAAGCCTTCAGAGAAGCTGATTTCCTTTTTTCAGAAAAGCTAAGGGTACAGCGACAATACGGGGCTCCTATTGAGCCCCGAGGCGTGGTAGCATCCTACGATCCAGGAAACTCGTACCTTACAGTTTGGTCCTCAACCCAATGGCCGCATGTTCTTAGGACCGTCCTATCTGAAACACTAAGCATCCCGGAGAACAAGATCAGAGTGATAGCTCCCGATGTGGGAGGTGGGTTCGGAAGTAAGCAAGACATCTATCCGGAAGAGGTACTCGTTCCCTACCTGGCTATCAAGCTAGGTCGTCCAGTAAAGTGGTTTGCCACCAGATCTGAAGACATAGTAGCCACTTCCCACGCTAGAGAGCAGATTCATTTTGTAGAAATCGCTGTGAGAAAGGATGGTGTAATCCTAGGACTTAAGGACAGAATTCTTGCCGACATAGGCGCCTATCACGTAATGAGCATAGGTGCCCAACAAGTTACTGCCGCTACGATGACTGGGCCTTACAGAATTCGAAACTGCCTAGTGGAGCTGAGTTGTATCGTGACCAACAAGACTCCTGCTGGCGCATATCGCGGATTCGGTCAACCAAAATCTACGTTTGTTCTAGAAAGGGTGTTAGATCTAGTTGCCAATGAAATGGGCCTTGACTCGGCAGAAATTAGACTCAGAAATTTTATTCAATCCAAAGAATTTCCATACACCACTGCCTTCGGAC
The DNA here is from genome assembly GCA_023266955.1 of Nitrososphaerota archaeon. Lineage (GTDB taxonomy): Archaea > Thermoproteota > Nitrososphaeria > Nitrososphaerales > JAHFOH01 > JAHFOH01. Next base: position 4,386 of record JAHFOH010000022.1, on the reverse strand, counting down.
TCACCTATGACAGTGGAAGATATGACGAGTGCCTCAGGAAAGCTCTGAAGTTAGTCAACTACGAAAAGTTCCGCATGGAACAAGCCAAGCTAAGGGAAGCAGGTAGAAAGATTGGTTTAGGAATCTCCTTCTACGTTGAAACCGGTGGTCTAGGCCCCTCCAGACTATTTGGTGGCAGAGGAATAAAGTACTACAGTGGACACGAATACTGCACCCTGAGGATAGACCCTTCTGGCAAGATAGTTGTTCTCTCCGGGCTATCACCACAAGGGCAAGGTACCGCCACCACTTTAGCCCAAGTATGTGCCGACGAGCTTGGTGTTGATGTTGACGATGTCACCGTCATCCACGGAGATACAGAAATGGTGCCTTATGGTTTTGGAACTTGGGGAAGTAGGGGCGCTGCATTAGGAGCTGCATCAGTTTTGATGAATACTCGGAAGCTAAAGGAGAAAATGAGTGGGATAGTAGCGCACCACTTTGGCGTTGGGGTGGATGAAGTCGAGTTTGATGAAGGCCTCTTTCATGTAAGAGCACGAACGGACCAAACCATGAGTCTGACGGATGTGGTAAAGTTGGCCTACACTGGACATGATCTGCCTGAGGGAATGGAACCCGGTCTTGAGGCTGGTTCATTTTACGACCCGCCGGAGATTACCGCCTCCTACGCGGCTCACATAGCCACTGTTGAGGTTGACGTTGAGGTCGGTAAAGTCAATATTCTCGGGTATGCTATTGTTCACGATGCTGGGACAGTCATTAATCCCATGCTTGTGGAAGGGCAAGTTCATGGTGGTGTAGCTCAAGGAGTTGCTGGAGCACTCTTCGAAGAGCTAGTTTACAATAAGGATGGAAGCCTCCTTACGCCAACCTTGATTGACTATCTGATTCCGACTTCGATGGACCTTCCATCCATGGTCATAGAGCATTTGGATACTCCTTCTCCCTTCAATCCGCTCGGGATAAAGGGTATAGGTGAAGGCGGCGCTATCGGTCCACCAGCAGCGATCGCGAATGCAATCGCTGACGCTCTTGGACCAACGGGAAGGTTTGTCACCGAAACCGGTATGAATGGTGAAAAGCTCTGGAATCTGTTGAGACGATAAGTCAGAAAATCTCCTTGAGGTAACTGCTTTGCCAACAGTCAAAGTTCGACTCTTTCAAGAGCTTCGTCTAGCTGCAGGAGTGAGCGAGACTCAGGTAGAGGCTTCATCGGTGCCATCAGCTTTACAGGCTTTGGTGCTGAAGCATGGAGGCCAGCTGAAGGACCTTGTCTTCGATGAAAGTGGCAGGCTAAGGAACTATCTGCAGGTTTACCTCAACAATAAACATGTGCCTAATCCTTTGAGTTTCCTCGCAGAGCTGAAAGAGGGAGATCTCCTGCTCCTGATTCCGCCCATAGGCGGGGGCTACGGTGGAGAGCGAGAGGGAATCTTCAAATTCGATCTCTTCGTCCCCAAGGATTTGACTGAGCTACTCAGATTCTTGAACAGAAATGGGCAAGGTACTACCATTATCGCTCATGGAAGCGACCTAATCAACAGAATTAGGCGAGGGCAGGAGAAGACGAAAACGTTAGTCGACATCTCTGGGTTTCATGAATGGAGCTACATAAGGAATGAGGAGGGGAGAATTAGGATTGGGGCCTTAACCACTGTGACAGAGCTAGTTGAAAATCCGCTGTTAAGTTCCAAATACCCTGTTTTTCAACAGGTTGCCAATAAATTCGGGGCTCCAAATATTCTAAATCTCGCTACAGTCGGAGGTAACATATGCGCTGCTTCGTCAGCTGAAGATCTGCTACCAGTCTTTTTAGTGCTCGACGCTAAGGTGCGTTTGAAGAGCCTCAGAGGGGAAAGAATCTCAATCCTTGAAGACTTCATCCTGGATAAGAGGAGTATAGACCTTGAGCCTGGAGAGATACTTACTGAGGTATTCTTCGACGAGTTAAGAGAGGATGAGGCATGTGCGTACGATAAGGTTGGTTGGAGGAAAAGTCTAATCCTCGCCCTAGTCAACATAGCAGTCTTTCTGCAGCTTGATCCAGATACGAAGAGGGTAAGGAATATTCGTGTCGGCCTGAATAGGCTCAAGGGGAAAATTCCTGAGAGGGCGAAAGTGACTGAGCTGAAATTGACTGGGAGGAAGTTGGATGAGGAAGCGATTGAGGAAGGCGTTCAAACGTTATCCAGCGAACTCAGAGTAAAGAGCGACTTCCGCGCGTCGGGCGAGTACAGACTCGAAGCCGCAAAAACCCTTTTTAGACGAGTGCTC
>JAHFOH010000022.1:0-2012 GCA_023266955.1 Nitrososphaerota archaeon | reverse complement strand
ATCTTTGATGCAATCAGATATGCCACCGAGCACAGGAGTGGAGGCTATGCCTGAAGATTCGACCAAGGCCTTCGAGCGGCTGGGGAAGACGCGGGAATTCATTTTGGTCGGAAAGAATGTTCCGCGGCTTGATTCTCTTGACAAGGTTTTGGGAAAACCGATCTACACTACGGATTTGTTACCTGCAAGATGCCTGCACATCAAACTGGTAAGGTCAAGGTATCCGCATGCATTGATTAAGAATATTGACGTTTCCAATGCACGTCAATTTCCCGGCGTTGTTGCAGTTCTAACGGCTGAAGACGTACCGGGCATAAATGAGGCGACTGTACTCCTCCCAGATAGGCCGCTGCTGGCCTATGACAAGGTGAGATGCATCGCCGATCCGATTGTTGCGGTAGTAGCCAAAGATCCTCTAATTGCTGAAGAAGCTGCAGAGCTGGTTAGAGTTGAATACGAGCCTTTGCCGACAGTTTTCTCACCCATCGATGCCTTGAAGCCTGATGCACCGAAGATCCATCAGGGGGGAAACGTAGCAAAGATGAGGCAAGTGATCAAAGGTGATATCGTGAAGGGCTTTGAAGAGGCTGATGTCATAATAGAGAACACCTACTCCACACCCTTTCAGGAGCAGGCTCCGCTTGAAGTCGAATGTGGATTCGCAGTTCCAGAGCCCGATGGATCGGTGACGTGCGTTGGCTCCATGCAGTTTCCTCACGGCACACAGACAGCAATAGCGAAGATACTCGGACTGAATCCGGATAAGGTAAGAGTAATTCAGGCAGCTACCGGAGGTGCGTTTGGACCGAAGTCTGATGAGTCACCCATCGATACCTGCGGGATGGCGGCTTTTGCTGCGTATAAGATCGGGAAACCTGCGGCTCTCGTCTATACACGGGAGGAATCAATTGTTGTTCATACCAAGAGACATCCTTTCATTATCAAAAGTAAGACAGGGGCCACGAAGGATGGCAGATTAACGGCGTCAGAGAATTATCTTTACGCAGATACTGGTGGATATGCCTCTCTCGGACCGCTGGTAGTCATTAGAGCTGTCAATCATGTGACGGGACCCTATGTTGTTCCACACGTTAAGTCGGTCGCGTATTGTGTTTACACAAACAATACAATGTGCGGTTCCTTCAGGGGCTTTGGGGGTCCTCAATCCCTGTACGCGGCTGAATGCCAGATGGATGAACTGGCGAAGAAATTAGGTATGGATCCACTCGATCTACGTTTGAAGAATATCCTTCGTCCTGGGACGAGGACTGCGAATAATCAGCTTGTAGACGATTCTTGTGGACTTGAAGAATGTGTAATCAAAGCGGCCGATGCAGTGAATTGGCGGGCAAAGAGGGCTGAATACGACTCGCTAAAGGGACCAAAAAGAAGGGGCCTTGGAATCGCCTTAATGCATCACGGTAACAGCCTCGGCCCTGAGGGGAATGACTACGCCACCGTGCATATTGACATCACTCAAGACGGGATTGTCAGGTTCAGGACAGCTCTTACCGAATATGGCACTGGCGCACCCTCTGGGCTCGTCCAGATTGCCGCTGAAATATTAGGCGTCCCTCTGGATTCGATTCGTTTAGCTTCGCCTGACACTAAGAACTGTGCTGACAGTGGACCCACAGTTGCTTCCCGCACAATAGTGATTGGTGGCAGAGCTACCCAGGTCGCTTGTGACAAGCTTAGGAGCAAGCTGGACAGGGTTGCTGCTGCTCTCCTCGGATGCCTTCCGGAAGAGGTCGAAATTGTGAACGGGGTTGTTTCTTCTGTCAAGAGCAGAGACAGATCAATCACCTTCAACGACTTAGTCCAGGAGTCTTATCGGAGGGGCATTGCGTTATCAGAGACGGGTTACTTCATGGCGCCTCGAGTGACCTACGACGAAGAGACGAGTCAGGGGGACATGTATCTTCAGTACACCTATGGGGCTGTGGTTGCAGAGGTGCAGGTGGATACGGAACTTGGCTATGTTGATGTTCTGAAAATTGTGACTGCTTATG
>JAHFOH010000124.1 GCA_023266955.1 Nitrososphaerota archaeon | reverse complement strand
AGAAATTTTTGTTCCATATTCCAGCATGAGTTTCGTATGGAAGCTGCCAAACTTTCCGGTTATGCCTTGTATGATCACGGGCTCCTCCTTGCGAAAAGAAATCATCTATCATTCTCCGCTGACCAGAGAAGCCACCGCTTCCTCAGCTGTGTCAAAGACCTTGATGGCTACCTTCTTCAACATCTCTCTAGCCTCCTCGGCCCCGGATCCGGAGAGTCTGGCATACATCGGCTTCCTGAGGTGCCCCCCCGCATTGACTATCAGAATGCCCTCAGCTACATCGGTACACCTGGTTATTCCTCCGAAGATATTTAGGAGGATCTTCCCAGCTTTGTCAAATCTGTCTACCACCTTCAGTGCCGAAGCAACTCTCTCCGTCGATGCCCCTCCACCTAAGTCAAGGAAGCATGCTGGTTTGCCTCCGGACTCAGCCACTAAATCAAGGGTTGAAAGTACAAGACCGGCTCCATTCCCCACGACGGCGATGGAACCCTCAAGCTCTACGAAAGTGAAACCATAGCTTGAAGCGATTTTCTCCAGCTCGTTCTTCACCTCCAACTCGGCGAACTCAGGATGACGAAAGAGAGCGTTGTCGTCGAGGATGACCTTCGCGTCCAGCGCCGTCAGGGTGCCGTCTGACAGCAATGCAACTGGGTTGATCTCGAAGAGCTCGGCTTCTACGGCTGAAGACGCCTCCCATGCCTTAAACACCAGGCCCGCGAAAACCCTTGATGTGGCTCCGGAAAGGCTGATTTCATCAGCCAACTGAGTGGCAGCTTGAGCGGTTAAGTTATCGACCCCGGCATCTCTAACGACTTTTGTCCCCATGTTCTCCACCTCGACACCTCCCTCTTTTGAGGCGATTAGAACAAAGCTTCGTCTTCCTCGGTCGAGTGCGATGGATAGATAGAGTTCCTTCTCGTGTTGAATGAATTCCTCCAGCAAGATTGATTGAGGTATCGATCCAGATACAAGCTTCCGGATAACAGAGGTGAAAGTGGGTTCAACCTCTTCCGAGTGGTCGACCCTTACAATCGCCCCGGCTTTCGCTCTCCCACCGGCGGCCACTTGAGGTTTCATGATTAGTGGAAAGCCGATGGTCCGTGCAATCTCCTTAGCTTCAGCGGGAGTTTTTGCCACTCCTCCTCTCGGCACAGGTATCTCGAAGCGCTGGAAGAGCTCCTTAGCCTGGAACTCTAGGAGCCTCATGGGAAGCAGTTTGGACGCTAGCCCCCACTCTATTTAAAACGTCAACAAATTTCCCTCAGTTCACCCTGAGCCCGTCTCATGAAAACTAATAAGACCTGAATCGGGAACGCTGGGAATCACCACAAAGAGTGATACGCATGTCTGAGGACAACACAGTATTCATCGGCAAAAAACCGGTCATGAACTATGTACTGGCCTGCCTAACACTGCTCCAAAACGGTGCGGAGGGTGTAACAATAAAGGCGAGGGGTAGGGCGATCAGCACAGCCGTCGATGTCGCGCAGATCTTGATCAAGAGATTCGCTACCGATATCGCCGTCAAGAAGATCGATATCGACACTGAGCAAGTGAAGAGTAACGAAACAGGGAATCTAAACAACGTTAGCTCGATGATCATACAGCTCGGAAAGTAGTGAAGCCAGGCCGTACTCTTTTTATTTCACTGAGAACGGACGCTTTGCGAGAGAACTTTTTATGTACGTCTGCCCCTAGCTGTGCTAAGCTGAGTTGTGAAGACACCGATATGCGCCTTCGACGCCAAGAGTGGAATTCTGTGCGCTAAGTGCACTGGGAAGCTAAAGAATGGGCATATTACGCACGCGGACGTCGAGTTATCGAAGAAGCTAACAAAACTTTCTGAAAAGATTCCGGAACTAAGAGACGCAACTCTGCTGAGGGGATTAGAAATCGAGAATGATTATATCCTAGTCGTACCTCCAGTCGACTCACTTCGCCTCCGCCGTGACCCAGCCTTGCTAATGAGACTTGAAAATGAGCTGGGAAGAAAAATTTGGTTACTGGAGGGAGAAGCAACAGACAAGAAGGCGCTTGAGGACCTTTTCCATCCTGTAAGGATTCTCACGGTTAATACCGTTTGGCTACCAGACGGTAGCAAGCTGACTAAGGCGATAATTCCTGGAAGGAGCACAGAACGATTCCCCATTAACTTAGAGCAAATTAAGAGGATCGTCAAGGTTGTGAGGGGCGTAGATCTTCTCGTGGAATTCGAAAGACCGTAGATTCAACCTTGGCTGGTGGACCGTGCTTAGAACACATTACGCCGGTGGACTCAAAGAGACGGATTTAGGCAGAGAAGTGAGGATTGCCGGGTGGGTCGAGGATGTTCGAATCCTAGGGTCTCTGCTCTTTGTAACGGTTAGGGATGTGAGTGGCAAGGCGCAAGTTGTCTTCAATAGGAAAGAGGTTGAAAATGCTCTGTTTTCAAGAGCGAAGAACGTACCAAGGCAGAGCAGTGTAGTGATCAAGGGCATAGTGCAAGAGAGCCGAGCGAAGGAACTGCGGGTCGAAATCAAGGCGAATGATCTGCAGGTCGTCTCTGAAGCGATTCATCCTCTCCCTTTAGACCCCACTGGGAGAGTTCCCACCTCTATAGACCTCAGGCTCGATTCGAGGGCCATTGACCTTCGCAATCCAAAGAATGCGGCTGTGTTCAAAATTCGGCATAAAGTGCTTCAATCAACGAGAAATCTGCTCAATCAGATGGGATTCACGGAAGTGAGCACCTCTAGGATCATTGGACAAGCAGCAGAAGGCGGCGCCAACCTCTTCTCCCTCGACTATTTTGGTGATAAAGCATACTTGGCACAGAGTCCCCAGCTCTACAAGGAGCAGCTCACCCTTGCTCTCGACCGTGTATTTGAGATAGGGAACTTCTTCAGGGCGGAAAAGTCGAATACTAGAAAACATCTAAGTGAATTTGTTAGTGTCGATATTGAGGCTGCTTTTGCGGACGAAAATGATGTGATGCAAATCGCTGAGAATCTTATTGCCGGTGTTTTCAAACAAGTCAATGAAAGTTGCGTCGAGGAACTTAAGTTGCTGGGGCATAGAATTCAGGAGCCGAATACTCCGTTCGAAAGTCTGAACTATGGTGACGCCATAGAAGAACTCAGGAGAGAAGGCATCAACATAACCTATGGGCAAGACCTTACTGATTCGATGCTTAGGGTTTTGGGCAAGCTGCATAGAGGCTTCTTTTGGATCGTTAACTGGCCATCAAGCCTCAAGCCTTTCTACATCGAGGTTAGGAATGATAAACCGGAAATTTCCAGAGGCTTCGATCTTCAATACGGGTATCTCGAAATTGCCTCTGGTGGAATGAGGGTTTCAAGCAAAACAACCCTAATACGGCGTCTTGGGGAGGCGGGTCTTGAAGCCAAGAGCTTTACAGATCACCTGAAGATCTTCGACTGGGGCGTTCCTCCGCACTCCGGATGGGCAATCGGACTCGATAGACTTATGATGGTTCTGACTGGTAAGAAGAACATTAGAGAGGTAGTTTTATTTCCACGCGATCGTTACAGGCTTACGCCGTAGTTCAGCCGCGCTTCTCGAAGCTCGCCTCTGGCGCATAGCAATCGCTTCCGACCTTGTCATCCTGAGAGACAGAAGCTCACGGATAGAACCCTTTCTCCTCCTCGAAACCACTTCTTCATTCATAACGCGCACAAAGTCATCACCCGTGATTCTGCTTTCCAGATAATCAATGACTGCTTGAAGTTGCTGACGCTTGACCACCGTCCGATCCACAAGGTTTGTTGCAATCCGCAAGATTGACTTCTTGTTCCGCCATCTAATCTCATAGGCCCTATGCGACATCCGTATTTCAGCCCCCATAAGCCCCTCACTTTCAAGAAACGCCCGTAAGCTTCGGAGAACAGAGGCGTCCTCTTGATAGATGTCGAGGCTGAAGTCCAAGACGTTTCGATTGCGTTGGAGCAGAAAATTTATCTAACCATCACCGTCAAAGAATCCGGCAAGATAGTCCCAGTTCATTCTTTCACTTAAACTCCTCTGTTCTTGAGATACTCCTTCTAAGCCGCCTCTATTTTGGCGTTGCCGCCTCATAGTGGATGGGCAATAGGTCTGGATAGGTTGATGATGGTCCTTACTGGTACGAGGAATATTCGTGATGTCGTTCTTTATCCTAGGGATAGATACAGGCTGAGACCCTAGAGGGCTTTGAAGTTTTCACTCCATGCAACATAAGCCCTAAGCATGTCTGGGGAGACAGAGGGCCTCCTTGACTTGAGAACCTCTTTGAAATCTTCTAAAGTGATTTCGCGAGGCTGCGAAGTCTTATCCAACGCATTACCACTTTCAAAAAGCTCTGAAACAACGCGAAGTTGAACACCTTGGCATATGTCACGCACGTCGCTTCCAGAGTAGGCCTCCGTCAGCCGCGCGACATCCTCAAGCCTTATGTTATGCTCAAGTCTCAGCGGAGAAGTGTAGAGTCGAAGCATATTCATTCGGGAGGTGAAGTCAGGGAGAGGGACATAGATCCTCTTTTGGAATCTACGCAGAAAGGGCCAGTCCAGTGACCAAGGTTTGTTCGTCGCCCCAATCACATAGAGTCTCAGATTCTTCCCTTTGTCACTGATTCCATCCATCTCCTTCAGGAACTGGTTTCTAACCCTTACTTCTCCACCAACCTCCTGCG
>JAHFOH010000021.1:1870-13973 GCA_023266955.1 Nitrososphaerota archaeon | reverse complement strand
CCTCCCCACCAGATGCGGCGCCCGCACTTTACGCGTATCCTCCCCAACCACTTGGACTGAGCCCCGCAATTCCCCTTGCGGAAAGCTATGGGGCAATAGTCCCTGGATGCAGGAGAGCAGGGTCGTCTTCCCTGCTCCCGTCGGCCCTACGATCCCCAGTGCCTCTTCAGGTTCCACTTGAAGGGTGATTCCGTGCAGGACCCAGTCCGCGTCACGGGAATACCTCCACCAGAGGTCTTGGATATCGATGATGAGGGGCAAGGATGCAGGATGTCATCCATAAGTCGGACGCAACTTCTATAGCTTTTTCTATGGGAAGGTCGTCAAATGGAAGCCATCGGAGGGACCAAACGCCCACGCTCAAGTACCTTCTCAACTAAGTTTCCTATGTGGGTCACACAGCCTGTGTCATTCTTCTATCAGAGGTTTATCGGCCTTTGAAGATGGGCTGCCTTTTCTCGAGAAAGGCTGTTACTCCTTCTTTTTGATCTTCGGTGCTGAAGCAGAAACTGAATAATTCTGACTCAAGAGCTAGACCGGTCTGTAGGTTAGACTCAATAGACTTGTTGACACATTCCTTTGCGAATCGCAGAATTAAGGGGCTCTTCTCCTTCAATTTCTGGGCAATCTGCTGCACCGCAGGCACCAGATCTGGAAAATCAACAACTCGATTCACCAAACCTAATTCCAAAGCTTCGTTCGCGTCGAGCAGCTCTCCGGTAAAGATCAATTCCTTTGCTTTTCTCAAGCCTATGATTCTCGGAAGTCTTTGAGTACCGCCAGCTCCCGGAATTAATCCTACATTTATCTCCGTCTGTCCGAATTTTGCATTCCTTGCCGCTACGACGATATCACAAGCTAACGCTATTTCACATCCTCCTCCCATCGCGAATCCATTGACGGCGGCAATCACTGGCTTTTTGAGAGTCTCAATCTTTCTGGTAGCAGCCTTAGCCAACTGAACATACTCCTTCGCCTGCGTTGGAGTGATATCAACGAACATTCTTACATCGGCTCCAGCACAGAATGCTCTGTCACCAGCTCCCGTCAAAACAACGACCCTAACTTCAGGATCTTTCTCCAATTCGTCTAACGCGTCAATCAGCTCTCTTCTGGACTCAGCATCTAGAGCATTGAGTACCTGTGGTCGATTGAAAGTGATCCATCCTATACTCTCCTTCTTTTCAACAAGAAGGTTCTTGTAACTCATTTCAAAGTCGTCTAGCTCCAAAATGATTTAAGTTTCAAGAAAACTTCGGTCAGACTAATTGACCACCCTACAACCGACGCTGGTTACTGAAGCGCGACAGAAGTGGGTGGGCACCAGCGTCAGGAGGAAAGAGGATCCAAGACTCCTCATGGGTCAGGCAGCTTTCGTCGACGACATCAAACTCCCAGGAATGATGTTTGTCGCTTTCCACCGTTCGAAATATGCCCACGCCAGAATCAAGCGAATTGATGTTTCACTAGCAAAGAGTCATCCCGGTGTAGAGGCAGTTTTCACAGCTGCCGACGGAGCGAAATTCATGCCTTCATGGATGAAGTATCCTAATTTAAGAGAGGTTCCGCGTTACTCTTTAGCAAAAGATAAAGTAAGATACGTAGGGGAGCCTGTAGCAGCCGTAGTAGCTTCTGACCGCTATACCGCGGAAGATGCTGCAGAACTAGTTCACGTGGAATTCGAAGCTCTTCCTCCTGTGACTGATTCTGAAAAAGCACTGGAAGACGGTGCACCTCTCCTCTACGAGGAATGGGGGGACAACATCCTCATGCACAAGCATTTCGAGCAGGGAGAGGTACAGAGAGCATTCTCCGAAGCTGACCTGACTATCAAGGAGAGGATGAGGAGTCACAGATACACAGCTACTCCCATCGAGCCGAGAGGAGTGGTTGCAGACTATCGTCCAGGTTCAGCAACACTGACAGTTTGGGCTTCCACACAATTTCCCCATGTGCTTCGCACCTTCTTGGCTCAGACGCTCGAATTCCCCGAGAACAGGATAAAGACGATAGCTCCTAATGTGGGAGGGGGATTCGGAGTCAAGTCGAATGTCCACGCTGATGAAGTGACGGTCTGCATCATAGCACTTCGGCTGGGCAAACCAGTGAAGTGGATTGAAACACGAATGGAGCATATGCAGGCCTGCGCTCACGAGAGGGAGCAAGTACATTATGTTGAGGCTGCCTTCAGGCGTGACGGTACCCTGCTAGCGGTAAGGGACAAGGCGATTGGCGACTACGGAGTCTACGGAGCCTTCTGGACTGAATCTCAGCCCGCCATGCTGACCGTAACAGCGTTGCCCGGCCCTTACAGGCTCAGAAACTATGCGTACGATTTGTACTGCGTCGTTACCAACAAGGCGCCTCATGGAGCACACAGGGGCTTCGGAAGACCCGTGGGCGCATTCATAATTGAAAGAATTATGGACATTGCGGCAAGAAGGCTAGGTATTGATCCCGCTGAAATCCGCCTAAAGAACATGATTCAACCTGAGGAGATGCCATACACCGCTGTGACAGGAGTTCTTTATGATAGCGGAAACTATCCTGAAGCCCTCCGCAGAGCTCTCAAGTTTGCCGAGTACGATAAACTCAGGGAAGAACAGGCGACGCTTCGAAAGCTGGGCAAATATATCGGCATAGGATTGGGCGCGTATGTAGAATACACCGCCCCAAATTCTCAGCGCCTACACAAAGCCCTAGGGTGGCAAGTTGGAGGGTACGATTCGGCGAAAATTCGTGTCGACCCCAGCGGCAACGTTACAGTCTTCACAGGCGTGATGAGTCAAGGACAGTCACACGAAACCATATTCTCGCAGATCGTTGCTGACGAGCTAGGCGTGGATATAGATGATATCGTCGTGATTGAGGGAGATACGGATCTTTGCCCCTACGGATTCGGAACATGGGCAAGCAGGAGTACCGTCACTGCCGGTGGAGCTTGCATAGCGGCTTCTCGAAAAGTTAGAGAAAAGGTTACGTTGATTGCAGCGCATCTTCTTGGTGCACAGCCCGAAGAAATTAAGATCGAATCTGGAAGGATCAGCCCAGCAGGCTCACCTGAGAAGAGCATGACCTTCCGCGAGGTGGCAGACATAGCCATCCGTTCACCCTACATGCTTCCCAAAGGAATGGAGGCCGGATTGGAGGTTACAGTCAGATATGAACCAGAGGCTCCTACCACATGCAGCTATGCGGTACACATCCCAGTTGTTGAGGTAGATCCTGAAACAGGAGCAATCAAGTTCCTTAGATACTATGTGTTTGACGATAGCGGTAGGGTCGTCAATCCTATGACTGTTTACGGTCAGATACATGGAGCCACGGCACATGGCATTGGAGGAACAATCTATGAAGACCTACCGTATGACGAAAGTGGACAGTTGTTAACATCGACGTTCATGGACTACCTCGTGCCCACTTCAATGGAGATTCCCAACATGGAGATCGAGCATACCGAGACGCCTTCACTCACCCTAGGAGGATTCAAGGGGATGGGAGAGGGCGGATCTATCCCTACGCCAGGAGCAATCTGTAACGCTGTAGAAGATGCATTAAGCCCCTTTGGAGTGAAGATTACTGAAACTCCCCTCTCTCCCGAAAGGATATTGAGACTTCTAAACAGAACTAACCTGTCAAAACCTACCTAACTGAGCGAATGTGACCGGAGAACCATCAGCACAGACACGGGTACTCTTCATCGCCAGCGGGGACAAACATCTACTACAACGGATTACTCAGCGACAGAATGGCCGGTTGAACCAATACCGCATTCATGATGTTGTCAGTATTGCGGGCAAGGTCCCTGGTGGACTTGCTCCAGGTTGGGCACTGGCCCGCATTGAAAATGATGGCCCGATCCAACTTGCAGAAGAATCACAACCTGCTAGTGAAGTTCCAATCATTACTTTCCGTGGAGTAACGCAGCATCTTCACTACACAACTGTCACCCAACGCCAAGTACTCGATATGCGATCGCGCGCGGAATTGGAACCATCGAATGAGACCACCGCTGTCTTGATTCCAATCAGGAAATCGCTCAAATGGTGGCAGCTCGCTCAAGATGAACGACAAGTTTACTTCCAAACCAGTGACGAACATGAGGATCATATTACGATTGGGCTTAGATATGCGGACCGCGTGTTCCGGAAGCTATACCACTGCCGGTACACGAGTCCACCGGCTGTTTATGATTTCCTGACGTATTTTGAGTTCCATAGTTCTCACAAGGATGACTTCAGGATGCTGCTTAATGAGTTACGAAATACTGCGCGAAACCCCGAGTGGGCTTACATAGAGCTAGAGTTCGAGATATGGATGACGAAGATAGGTAATGCAGAAAAAGACGTCAGTCTCACTCCAAAGCCTGTATTGCCGGGTACGCTAGCCAGGCTTTAATTCATCACATATTTCCAACAGAACTAGTCTCTCAAAAACCTAGCTGGACTTTCGCGAGCGTCCCCTACCAACGCTATGTTCTTTCAGCATCCGAAAAAGAGCTTCAGGAGCAATATGTGAATCGTGGATTCGAATTCCAAAGGGCTCTAGAGCATCTTCGACAGCATTAGCTAGTGCTGCTAAGGGGGTTCCACCTCCTTCTCCAACTCCACGAGCGCCCAACGGAGCAAAGAGCGAAGGCGTGATCAAATGATCGATCTGTATATCGGGCATATCTTCGGCTCCGGGAGCTAGATAGTCGGCGAAAGTAGATGTGAGGAGTTGACCATCCTCTGCATAAGTGAAGTTTTCATGGAGGGAAGCTGCGATCCCGTGGGCCGCAGCTCCATGCACTTGCCCGTCAACAATCATCGGATTGATGGGTATCCCAACATCGTCCACCAACGCATACTTTAGAATCTCGACCTTTCCCGTTTCCACATCCAATTCAACAACAGCCGCATGAGTTTGGTAAGAATAGGTGAGTGTCTGATTCAAACGTTTCTTCTCGTCAGGGAGTTTGAAGTCAGGCTTGTATACGTACGTCGCCGTTAGCCCTGCAGGCATCTCAGTTGGTAGTAGCGCGTAGTTCGCCCAAGCTGCGTTCGCTATCTGCCATAGGGATACTGATTTCTCGGTTCCCCGAATCCATGCAGAACCATCATGCAGTTCTATGTCCTGAGGATTCGCCTTCAGAAGGTTGGCAGCTATCTTCATCATCTTCTCCTTGATGATTCCTGCCGCTCCTAGTATCGCCCCCCCAGCCTTCACCGCAAAGCTAGAGGCATAGGTTCCTGAATGTCCCGTGTAGGGATGATCTGCTGAATCAAAACCTGGAAGCACGTATACTTGATCGGGGGAGACACCTAGCTCATCAGCCACTATCTGAGCTGCAGTGGTTTCATGACCGTGACCCTGTGGAACAGTCCCAAGGGCGACAACGATATTTCCTTGAGGATCAATTGTTACGCGAGCTGCTTCACTATTCCCCGATAATGGAAACTGCTCGGATACGATCTTCACTTGACTGAAATTGTTTGTTCCAGAATCTAAGACGGTGGCGAATCCAACACCTAAGTAGCGTCCCTTCTTTCGCAGTCTTTGTTGTTCCGCCTTCATTTTCTCATAGTCGACCATACTCAACACTCGTTTCAATGATTCAGGATAGTCGCCGCCATCGTACACTCCACCACTTGGAGTGACGTATGGCATCTCGTTCGGATGGATGTAATTTTTCATCCGAACCTCGGCTGGATCGAGCCCTAACTCTCTCGCCACGAGATCAACAGCCTTCTCGATCATCCAGAGATGCTGCATTCTTGAGTAACCACGGTTCGGACCTACGGGACACTTGTTTGTCACCACTTGGTAGAAGTCCATGTAGAAATTCTGAAATCTATAGCTGCCTGGAGTCACTTGAGCCCAGATGACGCAGCCAGCAGGCTCGTACCTAGGGTAGCCACCAGTGTCATCGAACGCTTTAGCCTTGAGAGCTATGATGGTTCCATCCTTCTTCGCTGCTACTTCCACGTAAAACGTCCTCTCGTTTCCATGACTCGCCGCCATCATGAATTCACGGCGAGTGTCGACCCATTTCACCGGGCGCCCTATCTTCATGGAGATTGATGAAATAAGGACCATGAAGGGATACGAAATGATCTTGCATCCGAAACCTCCTCCAATATCAGGAGTTATGATTCTCATACGGTTAGAAGGGAAGCGGAGCCCTATACAGATGAAGCCTTGGCAAAACATGGGCATCTGATTGTTGCACCAAATCGTAAGATAGTTGCTCGTCCGACCGTACGATGCCAATACACCATTCGTCTCTAAGGGCGC
Source organism: Nitrososphaerota archaeon (assembly GCA_023266955.1). GTDB lineage: Archaea > Thermoproteota > Nitrososphaeria > Nitrososphaerales > JAHFOH01 > JAHFOH01. Next base: position 7,697 of record JAHFOH010000021.1, on the reverse strand, counting down.
GGAGTTGAAACGATGAAAGTGAAGTTTCGCTTTGACAACCTTATCCGCTTCTTTGAAGGCTTTCTCCAGGTCTCCATACTCCCATACACCATGCCAGACTAGATTAGATCCTACCTCCTCATGCAGAATAGCTGAATCCTTCTTCAGCCCCTTCTCAGCGTCAAGTACAACCGGAAGTGGTTCATACTCAACTTGGATAAGCTCCGCCGCATCTTGAGCCTGATAACGACTTTCAGCCACCACAACAGCTACAGGTTCACCAACGAAACGCACCTTTCCAACAGCAATCGAATAGTCCTTCACCTTATTCTCAAGTAAGGGGCTGATCTGCGGAAACGGGTCTGTTAGTTCAGCAATATCTTTGCCAGTGAAGATCGCTACGACTCCAAGACTTTTAAGGGCTCTAGTGATGTCAATATTCTTGATACGGGCATGAGCGTATGGGCTTGGCAGAAGGACCGCGTGTAGTAATCCTGGAAGTTGAATGTCATCGATGAATTGTCCTTCACCGCGAATCAGACGCAAATCTTCCTTGCGTTTTATTGATTGGCCAACCCATTTACGTTGAGGAACGGCCACTGCTTTAGTTACCGCTCCCAAAAGCTTGTCACACGTTATAGGATTCGACGAAATTTAACGCTTTGCAGGTGAACCATCAATTCTAAAGGTAAGTAGTCACTTCGCCCACCTAGGTAATGTATATATCTCGTTTTTCAAATAGCATGTGCCTGACATGAAGGCTAGTAGCAAGCGGGCGGTTACGACGATTGCTGCGGCTGGGATATCGATAGCACTTCTTGTAGTTGGTTTAGTTGGCGGATACTATGCCGCAATTGCAACTACTTCCCCAAAAATTGTAGAAAAAACCGTGGAATTGCCCACTCAGACAATAAAGATAGGAATGACGATATCGAAGTCAGGTCCATTCGCTCCTCTGGATTCAGACTACGACAAATTCAACAAAGCCTGGCAGGATTGGATCAACGGGCAAAATATGGTGATTGCCAATAAGAGGGTTAAATTTGAAGTAACATCTTTGGATGATAGCAGCGATGCTGCTAAAGCTGTTCAACTGTACACTCGGCTAGCCACCCAAGACAAGGTCGACATTCTTGTCAGTCCATACAGTGCTTTCTTCGGTCTCCAACTCATCCCCATTGCTGAGCAGAATCAGGTTCCACTAATCATGGCCGAAGCCAGTACGGCGACCATGTGGACAGCCGGTAACAAGTGGATAATGACAAGCATGGTTCCATACTGGGAGAAAGGACTGAACGGATGGTCGGCCACATACTTTGATATGCTCGAAAAGAACAATTGGCCTAAAACGATTGCCTTCGTGGGATGGGATATTCCTTGGGCCGGTGATGACCACAAAAGCAGTGTAGCTCTTGCGCAAAAAATGGGGCTGCAAGTAATATATGACGTGCTGCTACAGCCAAACTTCGCTAACCCAGATTTCACCGCTCAGATAACTGCTCTGAAAGGCCTCAACCCTGACATAGTGTACCTTTCAATGTTCGGTCCTTTCAGCGCACAGTTCATCAAACAGGCTAACGACCAAGGTTTCCGCCCCAAGGAATGGCATAGCATTGAATTCGGCGCCGCTTTCCTGCCAACCCTGGGTTCTCTTGCGAATGGTGTGACTTCAGAGATCTTTTGGACGCCTAACTTCAGTTTCTACCAGACCGATATCTTCAAGCAACTCCTTAACCAAGCGGGAATGGATTGGAGAGTCTGGCAGTGGGTCGAGCTAAGGATGATAATCTTCCAGATGATCGTTCAAGCTGTACAAGATTCTGCGATTCGCAATCCTGCGGACTCCTTCTCCAAGGCCTCCATAAACGATGCGCTGCATAAGCTGCAGATGATGACCATAAGCGGACCTTTGATTGTACAGTCTCCAGGCTACGGAACCGTCGGACTAGTGCCTATTCAAATTCAGAACGGAAATATTGTAACCATCTGGCCTACGAATCTGGCAGACGCCACATACGTTCATCCATAGACTAAGACGACAACCCGAATGGCTGCAGCTCCCCCACTAGCGGAGTTAGTGCTGAATAGCCTCCTTTTAGGAGGCATTTACGCATTGACTTCGCTGGGTTTTTCTATCGTTTTCCGAGTGGTGGGCATACTCAACCTGGCCCACGGAGACCTGGTGATGGTGAGCGGGCTGTTTGCGTACCTAGTCTTTACATCAGATCTGATGCCCTTCACAATTAGACTGCTTTTTGTCATCCTTCTTATACCCCTATTCGCAGCGTTCGGTCTGGCATTCGAAAGAGTCCTCATTCGGCCCCTCCTCCGCAAGCCACCTAACGAGGCACTCCTCAGTTCAGTTTTGGTTACACTTGGTTTTTCGCTCGTTCTGCAGGACGTTTGGGCAAATTCGTTTGGAACGCTCCAAAAGAGTATCACTAGTGAGTCTTTGGGTCTTCCGATAATCACTGTCGCCGGTTTGACTGTAGCCTCCTCACGTCTCCTTGCCCTTCTTTTCATCGTGATAGCTTCGATTCTCCTCTTTGTGTTTGTGAGGAAAAGCTACGTTGGAAAAGCCATGAGGGCAATATCTCAAGATAGGGAGGCTGCAATGTTCCTTGGAGTCAATTTACCAAATACTTCCATGATTACTTTTGGACTAGGAACCTCGCTAGCTGCTGTGGGCGGGATCCTACTGGTAATAATACAGAGCGTAGCCCCCTTCAGCGGGCTTCCTCTGACCGTCAAGGCCCTTGCAGTCATAGTCCTTGGCGGAACTGGCAGCATGATAGGCCCTCTCATAGGAGGAATTGCTTTAGGTTCAGCTGAGACTCTTTCCGCCTTCTTCATAGATCCTTATTGGTCACCGGGCATCGCCGTGATCATCCTCGTGGCAGTCCTTCTTCTCCGCCCAACTGGCCTGGTGCGTAGGTGATCCTTCCATGGTATTGATCGGTCTGAGCAGAATACGTTTTGCATTTCTCCTTGGAGGGCTTCTGGTCGTTGCTCTAGCCGTAGGCCCATTTACTTTCCTATCACTCTATGGACTGAACGTGATATTCTTCCTGCTGATCTTCGCATCTCTCGCTCAGAGCTACGACATAGTTGGTGGATTGACAGGATACATCAACTTGGGACACATTACCTTCTTCGGCATTGGACTGTACGCTTTTGGAATTTTCATCAACATGCGCATCGGGCCACTGTTTTCCTTCATGCTCGGTGTTCCTGTAGTTGCACTCTTCGCTGCCGCCCTCAGTATCCCATTCCTTAGGCTTCGCGGATTTTACTTTGCCGTGGCAACGCTCGCACTTGTGGGCCTGCTGGATTTGGCTGTTGGCTCGAACGCGCTAGCACCGATTACGGGAGGTTTCGCAGGTATAAGAATCGTAGCGCAAAACAATCAGTTTGCATCATATTATTTAGCTCTGGCTCTGACTGTGGTAACGACGCTTTCAGTCTATCTGATCCGGACGTCAAAATTCGGTCGAGGTCTACTTAGTATACGTGATGACGAGCAGATAGCTGAGGTGTGGGGAGTGAACACAGTATTATACAAACGCTTAGCTCTGATAATAAGCGCCATCTTTGCTGGCTTTGCAGGCGAGGTGTATCTTTGGTTTCTAACTATAGTGGCACCTAGCACTGTCCTTGGTTTAGACGTCACCTTCAGACCCGTAACCATAGCATTGCTTGGAGGAACTGGTTCTGTAATTGGTCCACTAATTGGCTCATTATTGTTTTCAGTAATTGATCAGGGTCTAATAACGCAGGTTTCGTATTTCTCCAGAGGAGTGATAGGTATCATCTTTCTCTTAGTTGGTCTGGCTGCGCCGGGTGGAGTAGTAGGCTTCATCAAAACGCAAATGGTCCGCCGCTTCGCGATTAGCAGACAGAGAGTGAGCAGGGTAAGGAATAGGCCGTAGCAATCCTAGTGCACTTTAAACTCCGAGGTACGCCTTTCTGACGTATTCGTTGTTAAGGAGAGATTCTCTATCTCCCTCCAAAACGACTTTTCCATTTTCGATTACATATGCTCTATCACTAAGGCTCAGCGCCCGACCAACATCCTGCTCAACCATGAGAGTAGATGTACCTTGCTCGTTGATTCTCTTTATCGCATCAAAAATCTTAGTAGCAACCATCGGGGCCAAACCCGCCGAAGGCTCATCGAGCATCAAGAGGATGGGTTCAGCCATCAATCCTCTTGCCAAAGCTAGTATTTGAGCTTCTCCTCCGCTCAGAGTGGCCGCGAGTTGATTCCTTCTCTCGCTGAGTATTTGAAAGAGGTTGAATACTTGCCCGAGGTTCACATCCCTGTGGGCCCTGCTTCTTTTAGTGAATGCCCCCATCTCTAGGTTCTCCAAAACACTCATCGCTGGGAAAAGTCGCCTACCCTCGGGAACATATGTTACTCCCTGCTCCACTATCATCGGCGTCGAATCCCGAATGATGGGTCTTCCTTCGAACTCGATTTCTCCTGATTTGACACGTACCACGCCAAGGATAGCTTTGAGGATGGTACTCTTGCCCGCGCCATTCGAGCCAATCAGACTAACAAGCTCTCCCTTCTCCACCCTAAGAGAGACGTCCCAGAGAGCCTGAAGCTCTTCATAGAAGACATTGATTTGCTGTACATCAAGAAACGCCATACTGTTCACCCAAGTATACTTCGATTACCTTCCTGTCCCGACTAACCTCTTGAGGAGGACCATCAGCGATCTTCTCGCCGTGGTGAAGCACTGCGATTCTATCGGACATGTTCATGACCGCCTTCATCACGTGCTCAACTACCACAACCGAAACCCCTCCATCTCGCATTTTTCGTACCATTTCAATGAAACGTGTTATCTCAGCCGGATTCAAACTTGCCATCGGTTCATCTAAAAGGAGAAGAACGGGGTTAGCGGCAAGGGCCCTTCCCAGCTCGACGAGTTTTCTGTGCTCGATCGGCAGATTCTTCACACGAGTATTTTTCTTAGCTTCTAGTCCTATCCATTCTAAGATTTCTTCAGTTCTGTGCTCTGCAGCCTTGGCGGTGTGTAGGTAATCGCCTCTGCCAAAGAGTGATCCGGCAAGAACATTGTCGAAGACCGTTTGGCTAAGAAGAGGCCGAACAGACTGAAATGTTCTTGCAACCCCCATCTGGGTTATTTGGTGTGGTCTCAGACCAACTATGCTCCTTCCATTAAGAAGTATACCTCCTGAATCTGGACGGTAAAGACCGCATATGACGTCAAAGAGCGTGGTTTTACCAGCACCGTTCGGTCCGATTAAGCCCAATATTTCATTAGCGCCGATGATTAGATCAACTGACTTTAACGCTGTGATTCCTCCGAAGTCCTTGGAGACACTCTTGCATTCAAGTAGCGCCAAAACTTCTAGCGATTGTATGAGTTACTCAGGATAATAGAGTTTCCTCGAACAAAGTAAAGGCAATTCTTCCGTGATAGATTTATAGTCAAATTTCTAACGCCTAGAAATGGTGTCTTCACCTGTATCCTAAGCAGTTCGACTATTTTGTTCCCCAAAATTTGAAGCAGGCGATTTCACTTCTTAGGAAATATGATGACTCGAAGATTCTCGCGGGAGGCCAAAGTCTCTTGGCATTGATGAAGCTCAGACTTGCTGAGCCTAAGTATCTTATTGATATAGGTAGAATTCCAAAACTCTCTTACATCAAACCGAGGAATGGAGGTCTGACTATTGGCGCCATGACTACCCATGACACCATCGAAACTTCTCCGCTTGTTCGATCGAAATTCTTCATTCTTTCTGAAGCTGCTTCTCAAATAGGTGATCAACAGATCCGGAACCGCGGCACTTTGGCAGGGAGCGTATGCCA
>JAHFOH010000021.1:0-1770 GCA_023266955.1 Nitrososphaerota archaeon | reverse complement strand
TTCAGCAGAATCGGAGGTAAGAGCTAGATGAAGCGGTTGGTAAAAGTCACTGTGAATGAGAAGCCGATGGAGGGGGAGGCTGAACCTAGACTCCTTCTAGTGCATTTCATCCGTGACGTTCTTGGTCTAACAGGAACTCACATTGGTTGTGATACAGGTCACTGTGGTGCCTGCACTATCCTGATGAACGATGTCTCCGTCAAATCCTGCATGCTTCTAGCCGTTCAGGCAGAAGGACAGTCATTAACTACAGTGGAAGGCTTGGCTAAAGATGGGAAGCTTCATCCCATTCAAGATGCATTTTGGGAGCATCATGGCTTGCAATGCGGCTATTGTACGCCAGGCATGCTTCTTTCAGCCGTCTTCCTACTTGATAGAAACCCGAATCCTACGGAGGAGGAGATTAGGAAAGGAATTGCAGGAAACTTGTGCAGATGCACTGGCTACGTAAACATAGTGAAGGCGATTAAGGCAGCAGCTGAAAAGATGAGTGGTGAAGAGGGTGCAAAAACGACTTCATCCAAGGGTTAGGTGAGAGATTTGCATCTAGAAGGCACATATGTGATTAAGGCTCCTAGGAAGAAGGTCTTTGACTTCGTTTCAAATCCGAAGAGCGTATCAAGATGTCTCCCGGATCTACAAAGCTTGGAGATATTAAGTAAAGATAGTTTCAAAGCGACAGTCAAAGTTGGCATAGGATTCGTTAAGGGCACCTTCAACTTTGATGTCAACCTGTTGGAGAAGACTCCTCCGAGCCATGCAAAATTGAAGGCGCATGGATCAGGCTCTGGGAGCGTTATTGACTTGGACACTAGTATCGACCTGACGGATAATCCAGATGGAGGAACGAAATTGACGTGGACGGCGGAGGCTATGATAGGTGGTCTACTGGCGGGAGTGGGTCAGCGCCTTATAGGAACGGCATCGGAGAAGCAGGTTAGCCAGCTGTTTGACTGCATCAAGAAGAACCTCGAAAGGTAACTTCATTCTTCCGTCAATTTCAATGAAAGCCTTGTTGCTGCATTCACTAAAGTAGATTTATGAGATCATCTACATTGTTGAGTACTAAATCGGGCTTTACTTTTGCGGACTTCACACTTTGCATTGTATCTACTCCAGACAGAGTCAGGACTGTATACATTCCGATCTTCTTGGCTCCGACGATGTCTGTTTCGATCTGATCCCCGACCATCACAGCATCTTTAGTCGCAACCCCAGCCTTCGCAAGGGCCAGCTTGAACATTAGAGGCGAAGGCTTCCCAAAGGAAAGAGCTCTTTTCCCTGATGCGTATTCTAGAGCCTTGACGATGGGACCAGGAGCCATTGCCGGTCCAGTCTCATACATGTAGAGCCTCGCCATATGTGCGCCCATCAACTTCGCACCCTTTCTCAAAATCTGTACAGCTTTGTCCAGCTTTGCATAACTCAGGTTCCGGTCCAACCCTACGACTACGAAATCGGCATCGTCTCCAACAATTCTGTGCCCGTTAGCCTCTAATTCTCTTCTAAAACCGTCTTCACCGATCATATAGCATTTGACGGACCCGTATCTTTTCTTCAGATAGTCTGAAAGAAGTTGAATGGAGGAAAGAATTTCGTCTCGCTTTATGTCGAAGCCGAGTGAATTCAGATTTGCTTGAATACTATCTCTAGTATGAGTGGATATGTTGGTGAGGACGAAGAATTTTTTCCCCATCTTCCTGAGCTTCTCAATTATCTTCCTTCCTCCAATCAACCTTAGTCTCTCTTTTCCAGCATAGAGAACACCGT
>JAHFOH010000020.1 GCA_023266955.1 Nitrososphaerota archaeon | reverse complement strand
GAGACAGACACAGAGGGGGGATAGATTTGAAGAAGATGCTGGCAAAAACTCTTGTTGTAGCAGTTGGTCCCAAAACCTCGAATGAGTTGCAGAGTAATGGAGTCAAAGTCGATATAGTGCCCCAGAATTACACTTCGGAAGGAGTCGTTGAAGCGCTTAAGGCAAAAGATCTGAGTCGGAAGACAATTCTAGTACCAAGAGCCAAAGGAGCCTCTCCGTATCTCTCAAGGGGGTTGAGAAAGCTAGGAGCCAGAGTAGAGGAGTTTTTCATCTACCAGCCTGCTCTGCCTTCAGATACTCAGGCTACCAGGGAATTCGCAAAAGAGATTTCTAGGGGAGTCATTGATGCGATCGTTTTCACCAGCTCATCGACAGTGAGAAACTTCTTCAAGATGATGCAGAATCACATGTCCATTAAGAGTCTGAAGAGATTAATGAACAAACAGATGGACATAGTGGCGATAGGTCCAGTCACCGGTAGAACGTTAAAACAAGTCGGCATAAAACCCAAACTCGTACCGAGAATATTTCTAGCAGATGAGACGGTTAAGGCACTAGTGAAATACTACAAGAGCCGCCGAGCAGAAAAACCCTATCTCCTATAAGTGCCTCGTAGCTCAGCAGTTGCCAGTATGTGGCCCAACATAGCTTTTTGGAGCTGATCCTTGGTTGAACCGGGGAGTAGATTCAGTGCCGTATCGAGAGCGTATTCAGTTCAGATCTTGTAAGTTTGCTGTCAGTTAATAATGGAGGGAATTGTTTGCGCAACACAGGTTAAGCCACATAGGTTCAAGCCTATCTGATTAGGCCAGCTTCGACAAGACTTCATCTCGCCTGAATAGTCTTACTCCTATGCGGAATATGAGGAGGTCGACACCCACAAATGCCCCTATTAATGCCGCTACCACTTCGGGCCCAAAGATGATTGCTCCTGAGACTTGCCCAAATACCAGTATGAGGATTGGAATTAACAGGATTACACTGATCTGCTGAGCCTCTCTGAAGCCCTTGACTCTTGCCGAAATAATAATCGTGAGGCCTATCCCTGCTAGGGCAACCGTCGGAGCGAGCCCGAAAATCAAGATGATCCAAATGACATTCGGCAGTAACAACCTGCCGTTAAAGATGGTACGGGAAAACACATCCACGACAGTTGAATAAATTAGGAATGATGCCACGGTTACTATCATAGAGGGAATAAAGGAGACAAGTATCTTACCCAGAAACAACTCGCTGTCCGAAATGGGCGTCGCTAAAAGAGCTTCGATGGTTCTTCTTTCCTTTTCCCCAGCGAAGCTGTCTGATGCTATTACGCTTGATGCCATTAGCGGAATTATTAGAAATATTGGTGCGAAGAAATATATTGATACTACGTAGAACAGGGCCTGTTGGTCTGTCAGTCCTGCTAATTCGTTTTGAGCTTGACTCGGTAGGTTCTTTACCACCGTTGCAAGACCTCCCAAGGGTGCCCCTGGTACAAACGCTACAGCGCGAATCAGCACCACTAGGGATGGAAGTAGTGCGGAAAACATGAATGGCATGATGAAGATTGGTAAAGTCACTTGCCAGTTTCTGCGAAGCTCTCGCCAATCCTTTCTGAAGACCAGCATAGCCTTCTGAATCCTCAATTTCACTCCGCCTTGACGAGTTTCAAGTAGGCTTCCTCTAGGGATGGTTGAATAGGGTTGACGGAGAGCACCTCGCCTCCAGCCTGAACAACATTTCTAACTACCTCAGGAGTTGCCGCCGCAAGATCATCAACGGTTACGATTAGGTTGCTTGCAGAATTCTCCACATTAACATCCCTAACATGCCGCACGCCCCTAACAGCTTCGATAATTCGCTGATTCATTCCTTTCAGTACAACTCGAAGAAGGGGCGCACTGTCTATCGTGCTCCGAAGCTGCTCCGCAGTTCCTACGATAACACTCTTTCCTTTGTTTACAATCATCATTCTGTTACACAGTTTCTCAGCGTCTTCTAGACGATGTGTGCAAAGCAAGATTGTACGCTTTTCTTGTGCACTAAGCCCTTCTATCAGATCTCTAATCCCCTTTGCAGACTCAGGATCAAGGCCTGTAGTGGGCTCATCTAAGAAAAGAATAGGAGGGTTATGCACAATCGCTCGTGCAATGGCAAGCTTCTGTTTCATCCCTTTCGAAAGCTTTGCTACCTTTTCGTTCTTTCGATCCCTTAGCCTAAAGAATTCCAGCAGCTCCCTAATCCTACTCGATCTTTCCTGTGCGTCCGAGAGACCATACGCTTCTGCGAAAAAATCCATATTTTCATACACTGTCAGTTTCTCATACAGGCTTGGGTTCTCAGTTAGAATTCCAACTATCTCTCTGACCTTCAACGAATCCTTGCTGGTGTCATATCCACCCACGCTGGCTGAGCCTTCCGATGGTGAGATGAGGCAGGCAAGCATTCGAATTGTCGTTGTTTTCCCAGCGCCATTTGGACCTAGCAGCCCGAATACTTCACCTTCTCTAATTTCAAAGCTCAAATGGTCTACGGCTGTGAGAGAACCGAATCGTTTCGTTAAGCCTGCAGCCTGAACAGCGGACACAATCGAGACCTTTCGCACCAAATATTCTATAAGCTATTACTGTTGATTAATTACGAAAAACCATCAATTTATCCGAAATGTCTACATTGTAAGCTTTACTGGCAACTTTTGTTTCACTCCAAGTTTGCCGTCAGCTCGATCTCAACATTGTTTCGAATTGCGTTGGATATAGGGCAGCCTTTCTCTCCAGCTTTCGCAGCATCTTCAAACTGTGCTTGATTCAAGTCCGGAACTTTTCCCTTCACAGTTAGCTCCATCCTTGTTACCTTCATAGCACCTTCAACTTTGTCAAAAGTGCATACTGCGCTCACATTCAATCTCTGAGGGGGTGTGCCTCTCTTCGTTAATGTGGATGATAGTGCCATTGCGTAACAGCTTGCATGTGCTGCTGCAAGCAATTCCTCCGGGCTTGTCTTACCTCCAGGCTCCTCCGTTCTAGCGCCCCATGTGACTGGAAATTCAGGAAATACTCCGGTCCCGACTTTTACCGCACCTCTTCCACTTAGCAGATCGCCTTCCCAAACCACGTCCGCTCTTCTTTGTGCCGCCATTGTCGGCTGTTGACGGAATTACTGCTATTAAGTAATTCGGACTAGATCTGGTCTCATCAGATGTTCATTTCAGCGTAATTTGTTTATGGGACTCGAGTGCGTGCAATCAACTCGCATTCCTCAGCGATCATATCAGTGCAAGTTAATATAGCGCTAGAACATTGGATGGACATTTGCCGCCAACGGAATCCAACAGAGCATCTGAGGGACCGGTATCCACAGATGACCATTTATCTTATAGTGTCTCTGAGCCTGACCTTCACGGCAGGGATCTAGAAATCGTTAGTTTTCTCGAATCCGAGGAACTGACGTCATTTACCTTTGATGGCCTAAGAAGGAGCCTTAACATTCACCCTGAAACTCTTTCACGATCACTCGATAGACTCGAGGAGCAAGGCATCGTAGAGAAGACACCTGAAGGCTACAGAGTCAGCGGAAGGGGGCGGGAGATGATTGGAGTTCATCCTATGAGTTCAAGAGAGAATCCTATACCCCTAGTTCAAACGCTGCTTCCACGTGACGTTACGATCGAGCAGATAATCTCTAGTCTCAAGGGAAAATGGTTTGGAGGTCTTCGATGGCTAGGCTATTCAAAGAATGAAGATGCTACGGTTTTGAAGTGGCTTACGGAGGATGGTGCGATAAGGGTTGATGCCAAGTTTTCGGCTGAAGCACTTGATATCGAGGCGAAGCTCCTCCCAGGAAAGAGTGTCGATGAAGCAGTTAGGGCTGCACATCAACTCATGAGTCATATAGCAAAGATCTACGCTAGACCATATAGAACGCGTCCAGTGTCGTTCATCCTCTTTGACCCTAACAGAATGCTTGCGTAGACGTGAGTGAGTTCGCTGTAGTCTTAGTCAACAAATAGACGCCATTTTACAGTATCAGATAGTGAATAAGATAGTGAGTAGTAAAGTAAGTTCTCCAGCACAGCTTCTGGAATCACTGTCAGATGCGATAGCCTATGTTGCTGAGAAAGTAGCTGCATCTGTAGTGAGAGTAGGATCGGGAAGGAGATTCGGAGGCTCCGGAGTTGTCTGGAGTTCAGACGGATACGTCGTGACTGCAAGCCATGTCGTAGGTAGACTGAGTGAAGTCGAAGTTGGTCTTAGTGATGGTCGGAGTTTTCATGCCAAGGTCTTAGGGCACGATCAATATTCTGATGTAGCTCTTCTGAAAATCGATGCGGACAAAATTACTCCTATCGAATTGGGAGACTCCGAAAGAGTTAGAGCTGGTCAGTTTGTGCTTGCCCTCGCAAATCCCTTTGGAGAGCAACCCAGCGTAACTTCTGGAATAATCACAAGCCCTAAGCGAACCATCAGAGGATGGTGGGGCAGGCTCATGGAGAATGTTGTTGTGACTGACGCACCATTGAACCCAGGATACTCGGGCGGCCCACTCGTTGATGCTGCAGGGCGAATGATCGGATTGAACGTTGCTTACGTATACTCTCGAGGAATAGCTATACCGATCAGCACTGTGAAGAATGTTGCTGATAGGCTGGCACATGAAGGAAAGATGAAGAGAGCATATATCGGAATAGTTTCTGATACCATTTCGCTTCCGGAGGAAATCGCAAAGCAACCGCAGATACAGCAGGATGAAGGCCTCATCGTCCTCTCAGTCGCCTCTGACACTCCTGCGAAGAGAGCCGGTCTAGCAATGGGTGACGTCATAGTGAAATTCGACCAAAAACCAATTATGAGCGTCTATGATCTGCACAGACTACTAACTGAGGAAGTCATCGGAAAGCCGACTAAGCTCTCCCTACTAAGAGGAGAGAAGCTGACTGAACTGACAATCACTCCCAACGAATCATCCGAGTAGGCGTCATATGCAGGTGGCGATCGTAGCTGAACCAGAGTGAGAGGGATTTCAGATGGCACGGGTAGCAGCTTTGTTAGATGGGCGAGATCCGCTCCCCCTCTCCAGACCAGAACCACTTCCTCAACGGCGACCGCGCCCCAGAGAGCCCGACGGGTGGAATAGGGTCGTTATCGGGGAAAGATTGTTGAGATAGTCGAGGCGAGAACTCTTGATGATTAGCCTTCTAGGGAGATTGATGAGACACGGCTGATCTCATTTCGTTTGATTCATTATTCAATCTGCTCTATCTGGGCTCATTCTTCCTCCTTTTCATCTATGGACAACGTATCCAGACGACGATAATGCTCTTCAAAGTAAGGCGTAACTTAAGTCGGCTGCGACTCTTGCGCAATACGGCGCATGAACGCTTTCTCGGCGCAGTACTCGGCTACCACGTCGATCGCGCTAAGGCGGAGAGCAGGGTGGACCAGCTCATCAATTCGTTTGCGATCACACCCGTCAACCTAGATCCATCCGGAATTGTCGGCAAGCTCGAACACATACTGAACACGTACGATGACCATCTAAAAGCTGAATTACGAACATTAGCTGGCGGTGCAACAGAAACGGACGTCAATAACCTCACTAACTTGTTGGAGATTTCCATTGGCTTGGACACAATGTTCCGTATAGTACGGCACTACTACTTACTCGCCCAAAAGCAAGGTGGAATGCTCGCGTTGGCACTGCTTCAGATGTCCTTGCCGACTATTATGGACGAGGCGGAGGCTTATCATGCTGCCATAGACGCGTTCGCCGAGGGGAAGCCTGTGGGCGATGGGGTCGGAGTCTCAGTAGTGAGTAAACTTGCTATGGGAATTGAAGGAAAGGAACTAGTTAGGGATACCATGGTCTACGATACCGTTTGGGAGGACCGTCGACTGCTGATCGTGCGTGCCAAGGGGCCTGGTGGCAACGTAGGCAAGCCGGGTCTGGCCGTTGAGAAGCTGATACAAGACGATGGTCCAATTACACTGGTTGTTACAGTTGATGCGGCCCTCAAGCTAGAGGGTGAGAAGAGCGGAGAAGTCGTGGAGGGAGTTGGTGCGGCAATCGGTGGCCCCGGTACCGAACGCTACCATATTGAGGAGGCAGCTGTAAAGCGCGAGATTCCCCTTCTCGCAGTAGTGGTGAAAATGTCGTCGAAAGAGGCTATATCATCAATCACGACAGAGATCAGTGGTGCAGTGGAGGAGGCGACGCGCCGCGTGCAGCGGGCCATACTGGCACAGACTAAGCCCGGGGATACGACGATTGTAGCTGGCATCGGGAACACCATCGGAATTGCTTAGAGATCGAAATTCAATGACGAGCGTAGACAGAGCCGAATACGAATCCCTCAGAAATTGGATACTTCAACTTCCAGACGTAACTGAGGCACCACATCAATTTGGCGGAACTGAATTCCAAGTACACGGCTTACAGTTCATGCACTTTCATGGATACACCCACTTTGACATAAGACTCTTGAAGGAGGATCAGATTCGAGTGCTGCAAGAGGGTAAGGCGGAGCACCATCGCTATGCGCCGCAAGCTGGATGGGTTGCTCTCGTGATTCGCTCACCTAATGATGTAACAACAGCGAAGGAACTCATCGAACTTGCGTACAATCATGCCCGGAAGATCATGACTGTCCATCCCGCTCCCAAGTGATCGAATAGTGTTATTCGACGACGCGTACACGGGACGCCAGCCTTGGGATACCGGCCGACACCAGTCAGAGTTCGTACGGCTTGCTGAGGCTGGTAAAATACGTGGAAGCGTGTTGAATGTAGGGTGTAGCACAGGAAAAAACGCATTCACAATAGAATGAAAGAGGCCAGCATCAAATAAACTAGTAAAAGAAGGATTTCAGCCTTCTGTGGTATTCGTTATGGCGAAGTTAAGTGATTACGCGAGAAAATTACTTGAGGGGAAGAATTTTGCCCTGCTCGGAACTATCTTTCCTGATGGTTCACCTCAAGTGACACCAATGTGGGTCGATACTGATGGTAATTACGTTCTCGTCAACACGGCTATCGGTCGTGTAAAGCAGCGGAACGTGAGCAGGGATCCTCGGGTGACTGTTACAGTCGTTGACCAAAATAACCCTTACACGTATGTGATGTTTCGGGGGAAAGTCGTTGAGCAGATCACCGGACAAGCAGCTGAGGATCATATTGACAAACTGGCTAAGAAGTATAGGGGCTGGGAGAAGTATCCTAGACAGCTAAATCAACAAAGAGTTATCCTAAAGATAAAGCCGGAACGGGTTTCAGCTTAACATGACGGCAAGAGCAGTAGTTCATACTGTGGTAGATAACCATGTCCAAGTAGGTCCTTACTGCCAAATGTGAGTCTTCAAGATCCAGCGTTGTGCGTGTTCCGCAATGGTTAAATATAGTTCGATATTTCGCGATATATCGAGAGTTATCGCATTGTTTCCGATGTGGTTTAGAGCCCGGCACATGATGGAGAGGGGCGACTTCAAGTATCTGGTACTGGAGGCTCTGAAGGATAAGCCCATGCATGGATATGAGATCATGAAGGTAGTGAACGAAAAGTACGGAGGCTTTTACACTCCTAGCGCAGGAGTGGTATACCCCACCTTGCAGATGCTGGAGGATCTGGGCCATGTGACCGTAGAGAGTGAGAACGGAAAGAAGGTGTATTCAATAACGGAAGAAGGGAGAAAAGTTGCTCAAAAAAAGACGCCTACTATCGAAGGCGTTTTCCGTCGAAGACAGCTCTTCTTCAAAGGCCCAAAATCAGATGTCATCAAAGAAGGTCGAAGGCTAGCCAAGCTGTTGTTCTTCAACTTTGAAGAGCTGACTGATACCAAGTCTAAAGAAATTAGCAAAATTCTTGCAGATGCGGCACATAAAATTGATGCCGTAATATCTCGCTGAGATGCCGGGGGCACAAAGACATGTCGGACATTATTAAAGTAGAAAATCTTGTTGAAGTGTATAGTGATGGGACAAAGGCGGTACAAGATATTTCCTTTGTAGTGAAAGAAGGAGAGTTCTTCGGATTCTTGGGGCCGAATGGTGCCGGAAAGACTACAACTATAAAGATTCTCACAACAATCCTGAGGAAGACAGCCGGGTCGGTTACCGTAGCTGGCTACGACATCCAGGCAGAAGCTCAGGAAATACGGAAGCTCATCGGGGTTGAGAGCCAGGAAACTGCTATTGATGCAGATCTCACTGGGCGGGAGAATCTGATTCTTCAAGGGAATCTACAGCAGATGCATGGTGAAATCCTCAAGAAACGTGTTGATGAGCTCTTGAAACTCGTTGAGCTTGATGAAGCTGCAGATAAACGAGCAGCCTACTATTCGGGAGGGATGAAGAAGAGGCTCGATCTCGCTTCAGCTCTAGTCCATAAACCAAGACTGCTCTTCTTAGATGAACCGACGACCGGTCTCGATCCTCAGTCCAGAGCTACCATGTGGTCGTATCTGGAAAAACTGAACAGAGAAGAAGGGGTTACAGTATTCCTCACAACTCAGTATATGGAGGAGGCTGACAGGTTAGCTAATAGACTTGCCATACTTGATTACGGACGGATCGTAGCCAGTGGCACTTCAATGGAGCTGAAGCAGGAGATAGGTGCTGACGCCATCAGCCTTTCGCTTGAAAAAGCTGATGTAATTAACGCCGGCATGAAAGAAAAGGCTAAGCAAATTCTTACAACCATCAAGGGTGTCGGAGATGTTAGAGATTCAGATGGAGGCTTGACAGTCTATGCGAAGAATGGTGGGTTCATCATTCCAGACATTGTTCGAGCCTTTGATGAAAGCAAGATTAGACTTTCATCAATCAATCTTTCAAGCCCAACATTGGATGACGTTTTCCTCAAATATACAGGAAGGAGAATAAGACCCGAAGAGTTGAAGAAAGAAGCTTCCTCTTTCATGATGTTTGGTAGGAGGAGATGACAAGGGATGTCTATCTTGTTCGATACCCAATACCTTTTCGTCAGAGCCATGAAGAAGCTTCTTCGAAATCCAATCTTGCTCTTCTTCTCTCTACTGCAACCAATAATCTTTCTCCTGCTCTTCACGCAATTATTCAGCAAGTTCTCACAGATCCCGGGATTTCCAGCTAGCAGCTACCTCCTGTTCGCAACTCCAGGCATTCTCCTGCAGAACGCGTTCAGCAGTGCCTTCCAATCTGGAATGTCTGTTGTGGAGGATCTGAATTCTGGATATCTTCAGAAGATGCTCACTACGCCCGTAAGCAGATCCGCTATTCTCCTCGGAAGATTACTCAGCGATGCATTCAGAGTTGTAGTTCAATCGCTCATTATCCTTGCATTGGCCTACTTCTTAGGCGCATCCGTAACCACTGGCATTGCAGGAGTCATACTCATGTTCCTTACAATAGCCTTCTTCGGACTCGCTTGGTCAGGAATATCACTTTCGTTGGGATTAAGGACGAAGCGTTCTGAGACCGTATTCGGAATAGGCGGATTCCTGACGTTTCCGCTCCTCTTCATGAGTACGGCTCTGACGCCCCTAAGTTTTATGCCCGATTGGATGCAAACGGTTTCGAAGCTCAACCCGATCAGTTACACGGTTGATGCCCTGCGAGCACTGACGCTCACAGGCTTCGACTGGGCGACAATACTGCCCGCGTATGCCGTAATTGGGTTTATCGCAGTAGCGACTTTAGGAGCTACACTCTACCAGTTCAGGAAAGTGATCAGCTAGGTACATGATAAACGGAGTTCGAAGAGGAAGCGGCGCCCGTCACCATGGAGATCTTCCTTCAAGCGGCAGTAAAATTTGACCAGTTCATCAATTGAAGCCGTCAATCTCTCAAAGCGCTATAATTCGTTCTATGCTCTCTCGAACCTTGATCTAAAGATCGAAGGATCCAACAAATGCGTAGGGTTTCTTGGTCCAAACGGAGCGGGCAAGACTACAACGTTCAAGATCTTTACAGGCTTGATCTTCCCTACCGAAGGAGAAGCGATAATCAATGGTGTGGATGTGCGTAAAGACAAGAAGGCAGCTCTGGCATCTTGCAGTGCCTTGGTAGAAACACCAGAAATCTATCCCGCATTAACACCAAAGGAAGCGCTTACGATGATCGCGGAGACAAGAGGCATTCCCCGAGAGGAACGAAACAAGAGAATCGATGAAGCCCTCGCGCAGGTCAAAATGGAGGAATGGACAAGCAAGAAAGTAGGCAAGTTCTCCAAGGGAATGAAGCAGAGGGTCAACATAGCCTCCGCTCTTCTAAGCGACCCTGACACAATCCTACTTGACGAACCGACGGTGGGTCTGGATCCACGGGGAATGACCGATGTAAGAGATATCGTCAAGTCTCTAAAGAAAAACAACAAACTTATCTTCATGAGTTCTCACCTCCTGAGCGAAGTTTCTGATGTCTGCGACGAAGTAGCAATGATTGACCACGGCAAGCTACTTGTCTATGACACGCTAGCCAATTTAACAGCCAAATCTTCCCGAGGCGAAAATGCTGTTGAGGTTGGGTTATCGCGCCAAATAGACGATGGCTTTGTGAAAACAAGAATACCTGAATTGCCAGGAGTGGTCACCGTCGATAAATTAGACGAAAAAAATCTGAAAATAAAATTCACGGGCGGAGTCGCGGCTCAAGAAGAGATTCTCTCGGAATTGGTGGCGATGAAAATAGGCATCATCAGCTTCAAACATGGATATTCATCCCTTGAAGAAGCATACCTCAATCTGATCAAAGACTCCAGGTGACTGGCTGATGAGTTCGTTACGTAATATTGATAGACGTGACTTGGTACCGAGCAGCATTTCGCAGGTGCGTACGAATGTTAAGTTCGAACTTCTCAATTATTTTCGAGCACGAAGGTTCTACGTTCTTCTAGCCATCACACTAATGATTAGTGCGCTTCTTACTGGAGTAGTTGGCTACTATCGACCTGCAAGTTACCTGTCTTCTCAACTCGGATTTTATGCGAGCTGGTGGGGAACGTGGGTTACTTTCGTGATTGTGCTCTCAGGAATCTTCTTCGGCGGAGACGCAATTTCAGGAGAATTTCAAAACAAAACTGGCTATTTCCTGATTCCGAACCCGATTCGTCGATCAACCATCTACGTGGGTAAGTGGATAGCTGCCTTCGCCGCATCCTCTCTGGTACTTGCGATTTACGCAGCAACGACCTTAGCCAACGGGATATACTATTTTGGTGCTATCATCCCCTCCCAATTTGGAGAATCAATAGTTTTCGCTCTACTCTATCTTGTAGCCGTGCTTGGGTTCACTTTCTTCTTCAGTTCACTATTCAAGAACAGCTCGCTGTCCATTCTTATTACTGCCATCCTCTTCCTATTCGTCTTTAACTTGATTCAGAACTTAGTGGCAGGATTAGTTCAGATAGAACCGTGGTTCCTGTTAACTTACGGCTCGCAAGTAATAGGAAATGTACTAGCTGATCCCTATCCTCCGAGTGTTAGTACCAGAAGTTTTGGTCCTGGTGCGACCAACTTGACAAGTTATAATGCATCAATCCCCGAGGGGCTCGTGATTATCGCGGTCTATTTCATCGTCACTGCCATACTAGGACTGATACTTTTTGAAAGGAAAGAGTTTACCTGAACCTAAGCAACATGGAGAGACATGTGATACCAGATCTTGGCAATACGGCCAAGGACCTGAATGAAAGATTTCTATCCAACATTAGCTCCGAAGCGGCCGAAAAGTTCGATTCTTTCCACAAACTCATGGTAGACCTGCGGGAAGACATTAACGAACCAGAATTCAGAAATCTGTTGAACGAATACTTAGTCGTGTTCTTAGAAGTTATTCAGAAGATTTAGGGAAGATGATGTTTCACATGAGCGATATAGTTGTGGAGAACTTGACGAAGAGCTACGGCAACCTAATCGCTCTAGATAATGTCTCCCTCACAGTTCACTCGGGGGAAGTCTTTGGACTCCTAGGACCCAATGGAGCAGGCAAGAGCACACTCCTGAAGACTGTTGTAGGAATACTCAAGCCTACGAGCGGAACTGTCAGGTTGAACGGTTATGACATAGTACAGAATCCCGAAAAGGCCAAGGAAATCGCTGGATATGTACCTGAGAATCCATCCCTCTATACAGGTCTCACAGTCAAAGAGTTCCTAGAGTTTGTCGGGAAGATTAGAGGGGTGAGTGATGATAGTCTCGATGTTAAGATAGATGAGTCTCTCAAAATCTTTGTCCTTGAAGAGAAGAGACACTCGCTGACTGGGAGTCTATCTAAAGGAATGAAGCAGAAGGTAGCCATAATAGCTTCAACCCTTCACGACCCTGAAGTTCTCGTTCTGGATGAGCCCCTGACTTCGCTTGACCCTAAGACGCAAAGGTTCGTTAAAGAGTGGATTGCTTCCCTAGGTAGAAAAGGAGTCACTATACTCCTTTCAACCCACAACCTTGATGTTGCCCAAGACTACGCCAACACGATAGCGATTATTGATAGAGGTAGGATCGTAGCCGTAGGTGGGATAGACAGTTTGCGTAGGATGGCCGATGCGAAGAGCGATGCAAGATTGGATGAAGTCTTCCTCAGACTTACCGCTGAATCTGGAAGGGAGTAGAGCGGCGTCTGAGTCAAGCAGCGTCCTGGCGGATCATACCACTCTTGGTAAGATATTGGATCAAGGGAAGGTTTACACGATCCGCACTGATAGGAATTCTTGTCGGAGAGGCGTTCTCCATATTCTTCATCCTCTTCGCCGGGAGCACCTTCCTTTCATTCTCAAGTAGATTTGGTTTAGGATCGGAGCTATCCGAAATTACCCTGAGTCTGATACTAGGGTTCTATCTCATCGGTCTAATCCAGAGCGGCTTCAATGGTAGTGGCCTCCCAGTAAGCTTCGCCGACGTCGACTATGTCTTCACGTCTCCAGCAAAGACTAGGGATGTATTCGCCGCAAAAGTGTTGACGAATTCACTTACCACAGTGCTCTTAGCATTTCCTCCAATTTTCGTACTGTACCTCAGACTATCATCGTTCTACGGAACTCCTGCATTAACTGCAGCCCTAGCTGGTTTCGTAACTCTGATCTACTTCCTGCTAGGCCTATTCCTGAGTGCTGATGTTACGCTCTCTCTGGGATCCAGTATTGGACGCAGGCTGTTACCCCTGAGAAATGCCTTCATAGTGTTGGTTCTTGCAATAAGCCTAATCCCTCTAGGTCTCCTAATACCCGGGGTTCCACCTACGATAAGAAATGTAATACGAGTCCTCCCTAACGGGCTAGCAGCTGAGGCAAGCGTCGGGCTGGTGAGTGGCTCTCTTGATAATCTAACCTATCTCCTCGATCTTATGCTGCTTCTCGCTTGGCTGGGCGCATTCTCGTTAATTGGCATAAGGGTGTCTAGACGACACTTTTACGAGCTTCTTCAGGTAGGTGACTCGGTCGTGGACAAGGAACTCGTCCGGAGCAATGGAATCTCGCAGCTAAACCTCAAGGGGAAGTCGGTCTGGTCTGTTGTAAGATTGAAGGAGAGGATTTTGATCAGTAGAACGAGAGAGGGGAGGACCCTACTGATTAATGCTCTTTTCCTATCCGTCTTCTTGATCATCTATTCGCTCTCGGGCTCATTTCAGTCATCCCCGACTTCATTCCTGTTCATCCTTTTCATAATCGGTTCGTTTGGCGCTGGGAATGCGATGAGATGGATAGAGAAGGAAAGACTATGGATTCTGAAAACTTCACCATTAAGCATGAGGAGATACGTGAAGGAGGTCTTCCGTGCGAGGCTAGTTCCGCTTCTGCTCTATCTGGCACCCGTAATATTAGTCGTAGGAGCCGGCTTGATATTGAGTCAACTTAACCGGCCTTCATCGCTTCCGAGCATCATTCTCGCACTTCCTGCAGCCCTCCAGATTGCGGCAATCACTATGGGAGGTGGTATGTACTTTGCATCTAAGTATGGGCAAAGCACGTCAGATGATATTCTCTCTTCTCAGACTCAAGAATTGACCGATATCAGGCGCTTTTTGTATCAAACATCGATCAACTTGATTCTGGTATCGCCTCTTATGGCGTTGGTTCTGAGTATTGGGTGGCTAGTAACTCTGCTCGGGCATGGATCATTAACCATCCCCACATTCCTTCTACTGGTAGTTTCTATTACCTACACCTATGTGATTCTCAA
>JAHFOH010000123.1 GCA_023266955.1 Nitrososphaerota archaeon | reverse complement strand
TTTCATAGTGCTTCATGGCTCACGCTACTGTCTAGCTCTATCTGAGCTACTCGGCCTTAGGGCTCAAAAAGCAGGCAGATTCTCCCAAAATCATTCTTATGCAATTTTCATAGACGCTGGAAATTCCTTTGATCCGTATCTCTTAGCTGAGCTTGCTAAGCAGCATAACGTAGATCCAAAACTTGCATTGCAGCACATCATAATCTCTCGACCATTTACCATCTATCAGCTCGCCTCTTTAGTTCTGAAGGAGCTTCCTAACAACATAACAAGGTTCAATCCTAGGCTCGTAGTAGTATCGGACCTTCTCCACCTCTTCAACGACCCCGCCTTAGATTCTGAAGAGTCAGAAAGGCTGGTGAAAGAGATCGTAAGCTTCCTTCGAAATTTAGCTAAAGATGAAGCAATCATAACGTTAGCCACTTGTTTCAGAGACAACCTTCCATTCACATCCTTACTCTTCAACCCATCAGACATACTTCTCAAGATTGAAGAGAATAGAGGAAGAGTCAAATCAACTCTCGAGCGCCATCCATTCATCCAACCCTCTTCCATGAGCTTCAGGTTCGAACAAACCATTACGTCACATCAGCCTTTGACTGCCCAACATGTGATTCAGAATGGGTAGAACAATACCATCTTTCAGAATGTTGTTGCAACAGGAGATAGCAAGCTGGAGTACCGTCAGGAAAATCCTCCCTAAGGAAGAAAGAGAGTTCTTCGATGAGATGTTGAATCAGAGCAGGCTACACGCTTCAGCAGCCTCAACTACTCTAAGACTGACGAAGTTTGAAGCCATGTTCATGACTCTCCTCTTCCATCAGTTCAAACGCCTAAGAGAGATTAGTGAAATTCTAGACCAGATTCAGCCCTAACAGCCAGTCCTTCATAGGCTTGTGATCCTTTCCAAGAGTGTCTAAGGGGCTCGGGGGTCTTCAGGGAGTGGCTTTTTTTCGGCGAGAGTCGCGGTTAGTTGTATGTGTGTCAAGGGCTAAAATACAGTCGTTCCTCTGCATGTGCCAGAGGAGATAGAGCTGGTCGAAATCGTCGTTCGGGACGAGACTGGTCAAATCGGATACACTTTGATTTGGAAGAAAGGCTCTAGGGAGGTATGTTTACGATTCGCGAGGGCTAGTATAGCGAAGGCAAGCTTTAAGACGCTAGGCCGAGCAGAAGGAGTTGATGAAGAGATATGGCGAAGTCTAGGGATCTAGAACTCGCTGAAAAGATCGGCGAGGCAACGGCCAGAATGCTTCGGGAGCACATAGCTGAGCTCAGGAGGCAAGGTAGAATCAAAGGAAAGCTTCACGTTATAGTTAAGGACGGCAAAAGGCGGATTCAACTACCCTATCCAGAAACCTAACTTAACAAATTCGCAACAATTCGGTACCATCTGGCGAAGTTTTTAAGAAACTTCTCGATGTCTCATCAGATCTTAAGGGGAGCATATCCCCTCCCCCCACGTGATGCTCTTCCTCCTAAATACCATTAACCAAATTTCAGCCTGTTATGCAGTCTAAATTATCGACTTATGGGTTGGGTTCATTAAGGCAGAATCTTACCTGTCCCAGATTTTTGCTAATATCGGCTAGATTCAGCTAACCTTGAAGAGTAGGTCAGAGGAGATTGGACAACTCTGATATACGGTTCTTCGAAGAAGAGAAGAAGACTTGGGATAGTTTCAAAGATTCACTGAGAACTGAGGATAGGGAACTCTTCAGAGAGATGCTGAGTCTCTGCTCCAAATATGCAACCGCGATTCGTGTTTCATCTAAGCCATCTTCTGAGGCTCTCTTCATCACCATTCTGTTTCTTCAGCATCGGATTCTCAAGTGGGTTGAGAGCGACGTAAAGAGGCTGAGAGAGGAGATTCGAGAAAGTGGTAAGAGGTTGGCTTCTCGACCTTTACCCCCTTGAAGAAGGGACGATGGTTGTATGGATCAAGTGTGATGATAACCGAGCTGTTCGTTTAGTTGACAGCTGGCATCATTGTATCTACGTAGCAGCAGACCAGAAGTCTCTACTTCTTGACTTACTGAAAAGAGACGAGATAAGAGACTTCATTGTTGATTGGGCGTTTGAAAGTAAGTTTGAAAGTATCGTTGACTTAGAGAGGTCTGAGATCCTCAGGCTAACACTGAAGGATGCTCGAAAGGCTCAACAGCTAGCTAAGACAATTCAGAGGCATGCGCCATTTGATGTCTACAGGATCTATAATGTGGATGTGTCACCTCAGCAAGCCTACTTCTACGAAAAAGAACTATTCCCTCTAGCTCTAGTTGAGGCTGAAGAAGCAAATCAGCACGTTCGATGGAAGGTACTTGACTCTATAGAGGCTACAGATTACGAAATCCCAAGTCTAACCTCTTTGAAGCTTAGAGTGAATGTCGACAAGCAGCTAAAACTTCCGAGTTTCGATGACCAAATCAAATCCATTCAGCTAATTTCGAAGAAAGGAGAAGCTTTGACTATCGATGAAGGCTCTGAGACTGACAAAATCCTCTCGCTCGTCAAAACCATCAGGCAATTAGATCCTGATTTAATTCACACGGATGATGGAGACACCTTCACATTACTCTACCTAATTAGACGCGCTGAAGTAAATCATCTTCAAGATCAACTAATCCTCAGCAGAGAGCAGGATCCATTAAAATGGCCTAAGAAGCTAGGCAATTCATACTTCTCTTACGGCAAAATCCTCTACAAACCTGCGAGCCAGAAACTGTACGGTCGAGTGCACATCGATGAATCGAACACTTTCATAGGTTCTTCATGCGGTTTACACGGTCTCATAGAGGTTGCAAGGCTCTGTAGAATACCAGTGCACACAGCTCTGAGAGCAAGTATTGGAAAGTGCATGTCAAGTCTTCAATTCTACAATGCTACGAAGAGAGACATTCTAATTCCTTGGAAACCAACTATAGCTGAAGAATTCAAAACAGTTTGGGATCTGATGGTAGCTGATAGAGGAGGCTTCATCTTCGAACCTAAACTTGGGCTTCACGAAGATGTTGGTGAAATTGACTTTTCATCGCTTTATCCGATGATAATGGCAAAGAAAAACATCAGTGCCGAAACTGTCTCCTGCAAATGCTGCCAAGATTCTACACAGCTAGTGCCTGAAGTGAATTACCATGTCTGTCAAAAGAGAAGAGGCATTGTACCAAACAGTCTCGACTTAGTCTTAGAGAAACGGCGCATCTACAAGGAGTTGATGAAAAGAGCTACCGATCCTGGATTAAGACAAGTGTTTGATGCTAGGCAAGCTTCACTAAAATGGATCCTGGTGTGCTGTTTCGGATATCTAGGATTCCACAACGCTAAGTTCGGAAGGATTGACGCACACATCTCAGTTTGCGCTTATGCAAGAAAAATCCTGCTTGATGCTGTTAGGATTGCTGAGAGGAACGGTTTCTCAGTTGTTCATGGGATAGTTGATTCACTTTGGTTGAAGAAGAGAGGAGCGGGTGAAGATGATTATGAAAATCTATGTGAAGAAATCAGAGATGAATTAGGTTTCCCCATCAGTTTCGAAGGCATCTACAAATGGATAGCCTTCCTTTCTTCTAAAGTGCATGATCAGATTCCTGTTTTGAATAGATACTTCGGTATCTTCAGAAGTGGAGAGGTGAAGCAGAGGGGGATAGAAACTAGGAGGCATGACACTCCTTCTTTCATCACTAGATTTCAGGAAGAGGTTCTTCAAACCTTAGCCAAATCATCAGATCTTCAATCAGCATACAATCTGTTAGCTGAGGCGCTTCAGATTCTGAGGAACTATTCTAACCTAATCAGAGAAGGACGAGTTCCTCTTGAGGATTTAGTGATTCAAAGAGGATTATCGAAGAATCTTGATGAGTATGAGAATAACACGGTTCAAGCTATAGCTGCTAGGCAGCTTCAGAGGGAAGGGAGACAACTATTTGCTGGACAAACAATAAGCTACATCATAACAGATTTCTATTCAAAGAATCCTTGGAACAGAGTTTTAGCCTATGAATTGATTACATCAAAGACTAGGTACGATGTTGTGAAATATCTTGAGCTGCTAGCTTATGCTGCTTCCACTATCCTTGAGCCATTTGGGTATGCCAGAGAGCGCTTAGAACAGATCGTTCTAGAAGACCTTCATCAGATCTCCATAGCTTAAGAACATCTCGACCATGTTGACTGGCTATGAGTAGCGAAGTCGAAGCCAGCCAACATGACATCGGCACTACATCCATTAGGCTAGTCCGAATTTACAGCGTGATTCAGATTTGGTTTAGTAGCACACTCGAGGCAAAAAATCTCTATAAGAAATTGGTGTAAAGGTATAAACGGACGGAAGATACGTTAATTACGATAGGTTGGTGTCGAGTGCGCCGCTCCTTCCTTCCGCATGCACTGGGCCTCGCCCTGTTTCTTCTCGTCTTTCTTCCACTGCCCTCAGCTAATGCAGCTACGGTTTCCGTAACTCTAACCACGAGTCCTTTGCTTTCAAATTCCATAAGCGTTCTTGGTGTAACATATTCTAGTCCCCACACGTTTACTTGGGACGTCGGCAGTAATCACACTATAACTGCTGTATCTCCTATCGCAGGGGGAGCTGGCAGTCAACAAGTCTGGACCAGTTGGAGTGACAACGGAGCAATAACCCATACAATCATTGTGCCTTCAACAAATACCACCTATACTGCTACTTTCAAGACGCAGTACTTTCTCACAGTGGTTGGAGGAAGCGGAGGCTCCAACGGACAAGATTGGTACTTTAGTGGAACGACTGGGACGGC
>JAHFOH010000122.1 GCA_023266955.1 Nitrososphaerota archaeon | reverse complement strand
CCGTGCTTGGGCAAAACGCCATTTATGTCTTTTCGTGAATATGAGAGGCTATGGCAAGGAATTCTGCCATACCCAAGTGACCTTAGTGCTATATTAGGAGACTGAAATGATGGCTAATCATGCAGATTCAAACGAATGTCGTTAAGAAGCCAACAAGAAGCTGGCATGCCTGGATATCTAGCATCGGGCTGGCCTATGTGGTCCTGCTTACCCTTCGCGTAGAACTCGTCAGAGCATTATCCAGAGGAGGGCCGGACCTTGAATCGTTGGTTTTCTATGGCCCCTTCACAGCCTTGAGCTTGGTAGCAACCGTATTCATCTTAAGGGGAAAAAGATGGTCCTACCGATTGGGTCTAATAGTTAGCGCAGTGTTCCTATTTTTCCAAATCCTCTTCTTCCTCTTCAGCGGCGGCGGACTAGGTAACCTGAGGAACCCGGGCTTCTTTCTGACCGCGATCGTGCCAATCCCCGTCCTAATCCTGGTAGTGTATCATACAGCTCTTGGTCGTCGTGAACTTCGCCGGGGGACTGAAAAAGCAACTAGTGTACGTGGTCCTACAGTCGTTATTCCTTCCATCCTCGTAGGTGCATTCATAGTTGGAGGCGTCTTGTTTGGGCTACTCGGTCCTACAACTCCATCTCCTCAGGGCATTGTTCGCGATGTGACTATCGTTGACGGAGCATTTTATCCAGCTAGCCTACAGGCCTACGTTCCAGCAAAGCTTACTATCAAGGTGGGTGACACAGTTGTCTGGTACAATGAGGATAGCGCTCACCACACAATTAGTAGCGTAGACGGCGCCTTCGACTCAGGCGATGTTTCAATCGGGGCATTCTATCGTTACACGTTCACGCAGCCTGGTACGTATGAGTACGTGTGTGACTATCATCCTTTCATGCGAGGGATAATTGTCGTCACAGCCAGCTGACCCTTTATCCTCACCTATTTTTGCAAGGCGATCACAACGAGAAAAATTCGCCGAGAATTTTGACGTGCGTTTTTAAATCCTCTTCCCGCAGGTGATTTATCGAATGCAATCCGCCCCTCTCAATAGAGTAACGTACTTGGCCTATGGAGCGTTGGGCGTAGCCTTCTTTTACACCCTAGTATCCTTTTACATAGTTCCCTTACCTCTATCTTCCCTCTTCTTAGTTCTGATCAGATGGACCCATTTTGTAGGAGCCTTTACCGCAGTCGGGGCTATCTTCACAGCAGTATTCATCATTAGTCCAGTTTTGAGAGCACTTTTTGGCGAAATGCAAGCGGTCTCATCCAGCCGACTGCTTCCAATACTACTCGGAGTTCATGTTTTTGCCATCGATATCGCCATGGCTGCGGGACTGGCGTTAGCATGGTTCCTTAGTGGCGGTAACCTATTTGCGTTTGTTTCGACCAGATGGGGCCTGTCTATACTCGTAGCTGGAATCCTAACTCTCGGAATGCAGTTTAACGCAGACCGAACTCTAAGAAGAAATGGGTTCACCTTTAACGCTCATCTTTTGTCAGGTCTACGGATCGCTTTGGAGACATCACCTACTAATGAAGGAGCTTCGTCAACTCAATCACCCATGTCGTATGACGGGCTAACTAGGGTTATTCGCATCAACTTTGGCTTAGCTCTAGCTATCATGTTCCTAATGGGATTCGCAGCCCACGGCTTCCTTTAACACCATTCGATTTCGTCACTATACCGGCATTTAGCCGGCTTCAAGAAGATAAGGAAGTTCTACAATTACCTCTAGCTGCATTTGGACGGCAACACGTCTAGAGGCAATGTTACAATATACGTGAAAAATGGGTGTATCACATGCAAGAAGGCCCTAGAATACTTAGCAGCTAAGAAAGTCGGTTTTCAAACTATTGAATTCTTCAAACAGCGTCTTTCCAAAGATCAGATAAGGTCGCTACTGAAGAAGGCTGGCGTATCTCCTCAACAAGCGCTTAGGAAGAGGGATAAGATGTTCAGAGAACTCAAACTGGACAAGAGGATGTTGAGTGATGAGCAGCTACTGTCGCTGATGGAAAAATATCCAGGACTAATTCTCCGTCCAATAGTCGTTCATGGAGAAAGGACAGTAATTGCGACTAAATCCGAGATGATTAACGACCTTTTTATCGGGAAAACCAGTTCGGATCATGCTAGATAACTCACTCAGTAGACTGAGACTTCGAAGAAGCCGGCCGTTAATCCCGTAGCCACTCAGTATGAAAACGCCCCTCCTTATCCACACGCTCATACCCGTGTGCACCGAAATAATCCCTCATTGCTTGAATTACGTTTGCGGGCAGCCTATCGCGCCTATACGAATCAAAATAGTCTAACGACGCGTTGATGGCGGGACATGGTAATCCCAAGGATTTTGCTTCAACAACAACTTTACGCCAATTCTGTTGTAAATTCACGAGTAACGAACCGACACTTGCATCCAACAGAAGGTTGGGCAAATCGGCATTGTTTACGTACGCACTCCTTATTTGGTCAAGCAATTTCGCCCTTATGATGCAGCCTCCCCCCCAGATCCGACATACTTCAGCTAGGCTAATCTTGTACTGGTACTCGTCGGAGGCCGACTTCAGCAGAGCTAGCCCTTGTGCATATGAAATGATGACTGAGGAGTAGACGGCGTCCTGAAGCGCATCGACAAAATTCTCATCGCCTCCGGTGAATTCTCCTTGGGGAATATGAAGCAGTGTCTTAGCCTTCAGACGCTCATCTCTATGCGCGGAGATGTATCTAGCTGATACGGAGGCGTCGATTGTGGGTGTAGGAACACCGAGGTCCATGGCTGTCTGAGAGAACCATTTCCCAGTTCCCTTCTGCCCCGCTTTGTCCAAAATGAGATCCACTAGAGGACGCCCCGTATCTGAGTCACTTTCTCCTAGAACTGCAGCGGCAACATCCATAAGATATGAAGAGAGTTCGCTATTCTTCCATCGCTCAAAAATTCGTTGAACCCTCTCAATTCCAAACCCTAGGCCATACCTCAAAATGTCATAGCTTTCAGCAATAAGCTGCAGGAAAGCATACTCGATTCCGTTGTGAACCATTTTCGTTAGATGACCGGCTCCGCCAGGACCTAAGTGTGAGCAGCAGGGACCATCCTCCAGTTGTGCAGCGATTTTTGTAAGAGTTGACTCAACGAGGCTGTATGCATCCTCAGGTCCTCCAACCATCAGGCATGGTCCTTTGAGTGCTCCTTCAGCTCCTCCAGATATTCCAACGCCAAGATAGTGAATCCCAACCTTCGCCATATTCTGCATCCGCCTCTCTGTGTCTCTAAAGAAAGAGTTGCCACCATCCATAACGATGTCTCCCGGCGAAAGCCTCCGAGTAAGAACTGAGAGAACTTCGTCTACCGCTTGGCCAGCTCTCACCATCATTAGTATCCGATGTGAAGCCTCTAGAGAATCCAAGAACTCGTCTACTGAATAAGTCGGGATAATTTGTGCAGCTCTATTGAGTCTCTCGGCGAATCTCCTTGTCCGCTCTGCAGTCCGATTGTAGACCGTGACGGGAAAGCCCTTGCTTTCGATATTCAGGGCCAAATTCTCTCCCATGGTTCCGAGTCCGATTAGACCGATCTGGCCCTTCAAAATCTACAGAATACGTTGCATCTGCCTCGGTCTATTTATCCGATTACACGGTTGTTGTAGAATCTCTAAGGGAAATTAGCAAACTTCAGACTAAAGTCTCGGCGTTCGTCTGCTCAAACGAAATATTGCGTAGCTTCCCGCTACAATGACAAAGATCAGAGAAGCAGATGCCAAATACAATGTAACGAGAGCTGCTGATTTCTCCCTTGCTTCGATTTGAAAACGCTGCTCGTCTAGGGTTGCCCTACGCTGTTCGAGTTCAATTCTCATTTCCTCAAGCGAATTCGATTTTTCCTTAATCGTCAACTCTTTCTCAACTCTTACTGACTCTCTATCTCTTAGCAATTGGGTGAAAGAGGCCTCTGCTTGATCCGCCTGACGAACAAGCGCGATCGTCTCCTTCGCCTCTTTCAAAGCTGTACCCCATTCCCTAGCGAAGAAGGCGCTTGTTGCAGAGGCATGTTTCACCGTTGCATTAGAAATTAGGCTCCGAGCATCTGAAGATTGCGCTGTGGTAGTCACGCTAGGGAGTACTCTTCCCGCAAGGAATAGTTGGTCAGCTGCCTCAATGTGCTCTTTTGACCAAACATTCACCCGGGGAAAATCAAAGTCAGCCACCTCTCCGATTTCATTCTTCGCAATAACTAGGATGCGGAAACTTCCGTCGACATCAGATCTTGTATGATAGGGAAGGGAGAATTGAACCGGCTGAAACTCAAGGTTAATCCCTTTCGAGCTACTGGTTTCGTTGGTAAAAGCTTCCGAAGAAGCCGTAACTGTGAGCAAGCCCGTCCCACGGAACGAGTAAAACACCGAGGTAAGCTTGCCCTCTCCTGCTGGAAGATAATCCTCGAAGATCAGAGGATGCCTTTTTGCTGACGAGAAGTCACGGGGAAAGCTGACGAAGATAGATCCAAACGCCACCGTATGTCCTTGTGCCTGCGCTGAGGCGCTCGCTAGTCCAGTCGATAGCACTAGCAGAGACAGTATTCCCGCGCCTAATAGAATCCTCCGAAGCTTGACACTCGACATGATGATTACGGCTAGCCTTGAGAATTTATGCGTTGTAGATCAGGTAACACATTGCGTGTAGAAACCTCTGTGAATGCGATTCGGAAGATTCTTAAGGGGCATCAAAGCCCGAGTTCGCAACGGAGGTAAGAAAACGAGTTACGGACG